>JAUVEG010000035.1 GCA_030594925.1 Gammaproteobacteria bacterium | reverse complement strand
CGTCTCCCTCATCATCTTCGTCGAAGCCCTGCCAGTACGTCGTTACCCTGGAAAATCCGCACTCCAACAGCAGATCCCGAATCTCGGGCAGCGTCCACAGGCGCCAGTCATAGTGGAAGGCGCGTTCGCTGCGTGAACCATCACTGAATTCAAAATGAATCGAACAGATCAGGCCGTTGTCAACCGGGTTGAAAAGCTCCTGCTCCCAGATATAGGTGAATGTGCGGCCATTTTCATCGATCTCACGCTGCTCTTCGATCTCCTGGAATGATTCATAACCACCGTAGGCGTCGAGAAAAAGAGCACCGTCATCGACAAGTGCTTTGCAGGCGCTTTTGAAATAGCGTTTCAGGAGGCTGCGCTCCTTGAAGAGCCAGTAGCTGAAATTCATTGCCGCGATGGCATCTACACGACCGGTATCCACCGTCAATACGTCATGGTTATGCAGCGCCAGACGTCTCTTCTGCCTGCCGTCAAGTTGTGAAACATGATGCGTTTTCCCCCACTCCAGTACATCAGCATCAAGATCGACGCCAATAGCGCTGTTGCGACTGCTGCGCTTGATCCATTCACAGCATACGGCGGCAGTGCCGCAAAAATCCTCCCGCAGGCTCAGCGCCTTGCGATTTTTCAGCTTCAGAAATGCATCTTCAATAAAATCGACCTCAGCCTCAGGGCATTGCACCGAGAGTTCGTAGAGTGTGTGCCGGTCGGCTTGCGAGGCGAGGGAGCTAGTTGAGTGGGCAGTTTTTGCCATGGGATTACCAGAAGAAAGTTTGCAGTCGTCAGTATGCAGTTTGCAGCAAAATAAGAAAAGAAAGTTTACAGTAGACAGTTTACAGGAATACAAGGTTTACAGTAGGCAGTTAGCAGTCGTGAGCTAAAGGAAAGTTTGCAGTTGTCAGTACGCAGTATGCAGCTAAAAAGATAAGAAAGTTTGAAGGAGGCGGTTTCTACGCCATGTTTTTTACTGCGAACCGCCAACTGCAGACTGCGAACTGTTTTTGGGGTTAATATCTCCGCCTGCACGCCTCAATTTTGTTATCATGCGCAGTCTTGCGAGTAGGATCGTCGTCTCTTTTTTCAATTCAATCCATCGCTATTCACTATCTATTGATTGCAGACTGAATGACCGATCTTAGCCACATCCGTAATTTTTCCATTATTGCGCACATCGATCATGGTAAATCGACCATTGCCGACCGCTTTATTCAGCTGTGCGGCGGGCTCAGTGAGCGCGAAATGGAGGAACAGGTTCTCGACTCCATGGATCTTGAACGTGAGCGCGGCATCACCATCAAGGCGCAGAGTGTCACGCTTGATTACCAGGCGAATGATGGTGAAACATATCAACTCAATTTTATTGATACCCCCGGGCATGTTGATTTCTCCTACGAGGTTTCCCGCTCACTGGCTGCTTGTGAAGGAGCATTGCTGGTGGTGGATGCAGCGCAGGGTGTCGAGGCGCAAAGCGTGGCAAATTGCTACACCGCAATCGAGCAGGGTCTCGAAGTGCTGCCTGTTCTGAACAAAATTGACCTCCCTTCGGCAGAGCCGGAGAGGGTGATCAACGAAATCGAGGAGATTATCGGTCTGGATGCGGAGGATGCACTGCGGGTCAGCGCCAAGACCGGGATCGGCATCAGGGAACTGCTCGACAAACTGGTCGAGGTTATTCCGCCGCCTGAAGGAGATGTATCGGCGCCTTTGCAGGCGTTGATTATCGATTCATGGTTTGACTCCTATGTTGGCGTTATCTCACTGATCCGTATTGTCAATGGCTCGCTCGCCAATCGTGACAGGATTACAGTGATGTCATCCGGACGCAACTACCAGGCGGACAAGGTTGGTGTCTTTACACCGAAAATGAAGGAGACCGGGCGTCTCTCCGCTGGTGAAGTGGGCTATCTGATTGCGGGCATCAAGGAGATCGATGGCGCTCCCGTGGGGGATACCATTACCCTGACAGACAACAAGGCATCAGAGCCCCTGACCGGTTTTGAGGAGATGCAGCCACGGGTCTTCGCTGGCCTCTACCCTGTCAGCTCTGAAGATTATGAGAATTTGCGCGAGGCGCTGCGCAAGCTGCGTCTGAATGATGCGGCGCTCCATTTTGAACCTGAAACATCCCAGGCGCTTGGATTCGGCTTTCGCTGCGGTTTCCTGGGGCTGCTGCACATGGAGATCGTACAGGAACGTCTGGAGAGAGAGTATGATCTTGAGCTGGTGACCACGGCTCCAACAGTGATTTATGAGATCGAGCGCAGGGACGGCGAGGTTGTGAAAGTTGATAATCCGGCGGATCTTCCTGATCCATCCCTGATTGAAGAGATTCGCGAACCGATCATCGTTGCGACCATTCTTGTCCCGCAAAAATATCTGGGGGCAGTTATTACCCTCTGCATTGGAAAGCGTGGCGTACAGAAAAGCATGCAGTATCTTGGTGGTCAGGTGCAGGTGACCTACGAACTGCCGATGAACGAGGTGGTGCTGGACTTCTTTGATCGCCTTAAATCCGTCAGCCGGGGTTACGCCTCGTTTGAGTATGAGTTCGATCGTTTTCAGGCGGCACCCCTGATCAAGCTCGAAGTCCTGATCAATGGCGAGGCAGTCGATGCGCTATCGATTATTGTGCATCGTGATCAGGCGCAAACCCGGGGCCATGAGTTGACAGCGAAGATGAAAGAGCTGATTCCACGGCAGATGTTTGATGTCGCGATCCAGGCCGCAATCGGCAGTAAAATCATCGCGCGTACAAATGTCAAAGCGCTGCGTAAAAATGTGACTGCCAAGTGTTATGGCGGCGATATCACGCGTAAACGCAAGCTGCTGGAAAAACAGAAAGCAGGTAAAAAACGCATGAAACAGGTGGGTAGTGTCGAGATCCCCCAGGATGCTTTTCTTGCTGTTTTAAAGCTTGGAAAGGAGTAGAAGGTTTGGGAAGGTTTTAGGTTTTAGGTTTTATGTTTTAAGTCCTAAAACTTAAAACCTAACCACTTAAAACCTAACTCCTAAAACCTATCCACCTAACACCTAAAACTTTGTTTTAAAGAGATTATTGATGTCATTAAATATTGGACTTCTTCTGGTTATCGCCCTTGTTGTGATGGGGGCTATCTGGCTGATGGATGTACTCATCTATTCAAAAAAACGCGGTGAGAATGTCAAGGAACACGTTCTGATCGACATTTCACGCTCCATCTTTCCCGTGATCCTGGTGGTGTTGATACTGCGTTCATTTCTGTTTGAACCTTTCAAGATTCCATCGGGCTCGATGATGCCGACACTGCTGGTCGGCGATTTTATCGTTGTCAATAAGTACGCCTATGGGCTGCGTCTTCCGGTGACGCACACCAAGATTCTTGATGTTGGTGAACCACAACGCGGAGATGTCTTCGTATTCCGTTTTCCTGAAGATAAGTCGATTGATTTCATCAAACGTGTTGTCGGAGTGCCTGGCGATGTGCTTGAATACAAGAACAAAGTGCTTTATGTTAATGGCGAGCAGCAGCAGCAGCAGAAAATCGGGATTTATGAGGGAGTGGGCGCCGGCAAGGTTGAGACAGGCGACTATCACCTCAATGAGCAGTTCGGAGATGTCGAACACCAGATCCTGGTCAATCCCGGGCGTGAGTTGCGCTGCCCCTATCTCGCGACAGGCCCGGTGACAGTTCCCGAGGGGCACTATTTTGCGATGGGTGACAACAGGGATAATAGTCGCGACAGCCGCTGCTGGGGCTTTGTTCCCGAGGAGAACCTGGTCGGCAGGGCGACAATGATCTGGATGAGTCTGGACTGGAAGAGAGACGGCTTTCCAATTGACTGGGGGAGAATCGGTGATTCAATTAACTAGTAATCCTGGATCTTTACAAATGAGTCGAATTTCAATAATGACTCTCGCCAAGACGCAAAGCTCGCCAAGAAAAACCTTTGCGGTCCTGGCGTCTTGGCGAGAAAAATTGTTTTTTTCATGCCTCGTCAGTCTGAGACTTGGTATCGCTAGGAAATCCTCTGGCCAAGTCGCTTCGCCTACATGGATGTTAGGTGAGGGGCGTGAGCATGGAGCGGAAGCTTCGCGCCTTGATCAGAGCATTCCTGCAAGTTTTCTACGGGGGAAGGGGGTATCTTCAATGACTCATACGACGCATACGCATAGCCCTTCCCCCGAACCCCCATCCATTGGAATTGTTCAGGGTTATCCTGGTCTGAGACGTCAACGGGGTGCGTCAGCGCTCGGTATGCTGGTCATCGCCATGATGGTGCTGGCGCTGGGTCTGTTCGCAATGAAAACAGGGACGGTCTATTTTGAAAATTGGACATTGAAATCATTGCTCAAGGAGATGGAGACAGATCCAAAACTGTTCAGGGCATCGCCCATCAAGATCAAAAACAGCCTCATGGCGCGTATTCACATGAACGGAATTTACCACCTTACAACGAAGAATGTCAGGATCAAGCGCGTCGAGCAGAGCTATCAGATCAAAGTGAAGTACAGTGAAAGCAAACCACTGGCAGGCAATATGAAAGTGGTGATGGACTTCGAAGAAACTGCACGTATCCCGATCCGTTGAGGGAAGCCCTGATCAAGTCGTTATGCGTCTCGACCAGAGCATTCCCGCAAACCCCTATCCAATGGGCTTATTCAGAGGTTCCTGAGGCTTCTTGAGACTTTCCCCTGAACACCTGGCTAAACAGCTGGATCTTCACTTTCAGAATCCTGCTTTGTTTGAGCAGGCGCTGACACACCGCAGCGCAGGCAGCGTCAATAATGAACGCCTCGAATACCTGGGAGATGCCGTTCTCGGAATGGTCATCGCGAACTGTCTCTACCAGCGTTTTCCTCAGGCGAGTGAAGGGCAATTGAGCCGCCTGAGGTCATTGCTGGTCAGGCGTCAGACGCTGGCCGAGATTGGCGCCGAAATTCAACTCAGCAAGTATCTTGTCATGGGCGCCGGGGAGTTGCGCGCCGGCGGTCAATCCAGGGACTCGACGCTTGCTGATGCTGTCGAAGCGATCCTGGGTGCTACCTACCTTGAACTGGGAAATGACGCTGTTGAAAAATTGATCGATCATCTCTTTTTACAACGGTTGCAGAAACTTACGCTGGAGCAGTGTGAAAAAGACCCCAAGACCCGTCTGCAGGAGCATCTGCAGTCCCTCAATCTGCCGTTGCCGGAGTATGAAGTTCTTTCGATCAGCGGCAAGCAGCATCAACAGCATTTCTCAGTGAAGTGCCGGGTGCAGGCATTGAAAAAAGAGGCGCTTGGGAGCGATATGTCGCGCCGCAAGGCAGAGCAGGATGCGGCACGGCAGTTATTACAGGAGCTCGAAAAATGACAACAAACCGTTGTGGGTATGCTGCGATCGTCGGCCGTCCCAATGTTGGAAAATCGACACTCCTTAACCAGATGGTCGGGCAAAAAATAGCCATCACCTCACACAAACCGCAGACGACGCGTCACGCTATTCTGGGTATCAGGACACTCAAACAGGGGCAAATTGTCTTTGTCGATACGCCGGGGATTCATCGTCGTGGAACAAAGGGGCTCAACCGGGTGCTCAATCAGACTGCGGAGCGCATGCTGCATGATGTCGATGTAATTCTGTTTGTTGTCCAGGCTGATGTCTGGACCGAAGAGGATGAGGCCGTACTCGGCAGCATCCGGCGTTCCGGAAAACCTGCGATCCTGGCAGTCAACAAGATTGATCTGCTGGAACGCAAGGAGTCGCTGCTTGCCTATCTCTCCAGTTTCGATGCTGCTGACTTCGTTGAGATGATCCCTGTTTCTGCACTCAAGCAGGACAACATCGATATCGTCGAGAACAGGGTGCTTGCTCATCTGCCGCAAGGTGATAACTTCTTTCCCGAAGATCAGGTCACAGATAAATCAGAACGCTTTATGGCGGCGGAACTGCTGCGTGAACAACTCACACGCCGTTACGCTAAAGAGATTCCCTATGCACTGACGGTTGAGATAGAGCGCTTTGAGAGTGTCGAAGAGCGCTACAGGATAGCTGCAGTGATCTGGGTGGAGCGGGAGGGGCAGAAGAGAATTATTATCGGCAAAAAGGGAGCCGCCCTGAAGGAGACTGCGCGTATTGCACGAGAATCCATGGAGAGCTGTTTCGGTAGAAAAGTGTGGCTGGATGTATGGATTAAAGTGAAAAAGAGCTGGTCATCGGATGAGGCGGCACTCTCCTCGCTTGGATATCTCGATCCCTGATGCGGGCGGCGTTTTTACTGCATCGCCGTCCCTACCGCAACACCAGTCTGCTGTTGGAGTGCCTGGTTGCCGGAGAGGGACGTATACCGCTTATCGCAAGGGGCGCAGCCAAAGGGAGGCTCAAGGGGACGCTGCAGCCATTTCAACCCCTGACGCTGAGATGGAGAGGCAGAGGCGAAGTGATGACGCTGACGCATGCGGAAGCGTCAGAAAAACCTGTTGAGCTGAAAAAAAAACTGCTCTATTGCGGATTTTACCTGAATGAACTCCTGATGCGCCTGCTGCCACGTGGCGATACCTGCGACAATCTCATGCAGGTTTACTGGAAGACTCTGTTGCATCTGCAGTACAGCGAATACCCGGATTGGGAGCTGCGCCGCTTCGAGCTGCAGTTGTTGCAGGAGACGGGTTATGGTGTGGTTCTTGATACCACCTGTGAAGGCGAGCCGGTCAGCAGCAATACAACCTACTCTTATACTATCGGGCAGGGAGTTACGCTGGATTGTAGTGGGAAAGATGTGATGATTCATGGTGAAACACTGCTCGCACTGCACCAGGGGGAGTGGCAGCATGCCAGAGAGCGACATGAAGCAAAATTGCTGATGCGGCGACTGATCGATCATTCGCTTGACTACAAGCCTCTCAAGAGCAGGGAGTTGTTTCGCTAGAATCCTTGAGTCACCAACATCTTTACAAATGAGTCAAATTTTAATAATGACTCTCGCTAAGACGCCAAGACCGCAAAGGTTTTTCTTGGCGATCTTTGCGCCTTTGCGAGAGAAAATAATCACTTTCATGCCTCGTCAGTCTGAGACTTGGTCTCGCTAGTATATAAGTTGGGAAATAAATGAACCACAGATAAACACAGATGCACACAGATATTATGACATCTCTTAATCTGTGTTTATCTGTGTGCATCTGTGGTAAAAATTGAACAGATCTTGTTTTACAACACTCCTGAGAAACAGCAATGGAAAAATTACTCGGCGTTAACATCGATCATATCGCAACTCTGCGTCAGGCGAGGGGAACACGCTATCCGGATCCCATACAGGCCGCGCTGCTCTCAGAGGAGGCGGGGGCTGACGTAATCACCCTGCATCTGCGCGAGGATCGCAGACATATTCAGGATCGTGATGTGGAGATGCTGAATGATATTATTCAAACGCGCATGAATCTCGAAATGGCTGCAACGGCCGGGATGCTGGAGATCGCCCGCAGAATACAACCGCATGACTGCTGTCTGGTGCCGGAGAAGCGTGAAGAGCTGACGACAGAGGGGGGGCTGGATGTGCTCTCACAGCAAGCCTATCTCACGGGTTATTGTCATCAGCTTGCTGATGCAGGCGTGCGTGTCTCACTCTTTATCGATGCTGACAGATCACAACTGGAAGCCGCCCGCGCAGTTGGCGCCCCGGTAGTTGAAATACATACCGGGCACTATGCCGATGCGTTGACAACAGAACAGCGGCAGCAGGAGTTCGAGCGTATCAGTGATGCGGTTGACTATGGTATTGAAATCGGGCTTCAGGTCAATGCCGGTCATGGCCTTGATTATCATAATGTAGAGGCAATTGCTGCAATCCCAGCTATTAAAGAGTTGAACATCGGCCACTCTATTGTCAGCCGTGCCGTTTTTACAGGCTGGAAGGAGGCTGTTGCAAAGATGAAAGAGTTGATTTGTAATCGATGATTTGTCATCTCCTCTTTCAGCGATCATAAAAGAGTGCGATACCTTCATGTCATTAGCAGAACAACAGCAGTATTCATTGTTATACAATCACATCTGATCTTCAGAACTATAGCGACTGAGATAGAGTGATATACAGGTTTAATATCCACGCGATAAAGCAGAGTTGCAGACCATACATATAATTTTTACACAATTCAGGCCGCATAAAGTTGCATTTGTAATAATTTTGTAATATCTTTCGTTGGCAGAAGATATGACTACATATATCTTCATGACTGTTCACCAACGAGGACAAATAGATGTCGGGTAATGATTACAATAATATGACTGCTGAAGAGCTGTACAATTTAGCGAAACAGCGTGAGATAGAAGAGCAAAATAAGATCATGCAGGAGAACCAGCAAAAAATCGCTGAACTGCGTGAAGAGCGTCGCCAACTACAACTCAAGCATAATAAAGAGATCCGTGAAGAGATTCGCCAGCTGAAGAACAAACACAAAAACGAACTCAAGGATGTCAACGCGAGAATCAAGGCGTTTGGCGGGCGCGTATCCGGGGCTTCAGCAACTGGAAAAGGACGCACAGGCGCCAGCGCAGCGATCGTTGAGATACTTGATGCAGGTGAGATGGATACCAAAGCGATTCGCGAAAAGCTTGAAGCGATTGGAGTCTCAGTGGGTAACCTGGGACAAACGCTTGCTTATCTGAAGCGTAATGGACGTGTTGCTTCTGTAGCACGCGGTATCTATAAAAAAGCGTAACTTCTCAAAAAAGCGCATGCAAAATCACTTGTCATTTCGACCACCGGGAGAAATCTTGATTTTTCAGCTATATCGAGTGCTTTCAGATTTCTCCCGGTGGTCGAAATGACAACATAGCGAATGAAGATCTGGCGCGGGCTTATTGAGAAGTTACTTTTAACACTCCTTGCTTCCCGGATTTCACTTTGTCATCTCGACGCAGGCCGTTCCCGTGCATCCTGTCCTCACGGCATTCGTACATCCATGTACGGCAGAGAGATCATTGTTCTCAGGGTTTGATCGTCGTTAAGCCAAGAATCTCCCAACCCTGCATGCCTCCGCGATACCATTTGATCTTTTCGGCCGGATAACCAAATTTCAACAATGTTTTGATATT
>JAUVEG010000116.1 GCA_030594925.1 Gammaproteobacteria bacterium | reverse complement strand
GATCAAGGTAAAGCGCCGCGGCGACGTGCGCCGCGCCAAGCTCTACTATCTGCGTGAACGTTCAGGAAAATCTGCGCGGATCAAAGAGAAGGTGTAATTCAGCCTGTGCTGAAGAGGGCCGCAGCCATTGGTTGCGGCTTTTTTTTGCATAGAAAATAAAATATCAACCACAGATAAACACAGATGCACACAGATATGATGACATTTTTTTAATCTGTGTTTAGCTGCATCTGTAGAAAAAACAGACCTGCAGAGTGGCATAAACGGAGCGCATCCCACCATTTTTCGGTGCAATGCGCGGAGCTTATTGCACCCTACGGGTATTAACAAATATGCAATGAGACATAACCATGGAAACAACCCTGCTGTGGCACGACTATGAAACCTGGGGGGTGAATCCCCGTGTTGACCGCGCCTGTCAGTTTGCAGCGATTCGCACCGATACGGATCTCAATATCATCGATGATCCGGTGATGCTCTACTGCCGTCCGACAGCGGATTTTCTGCCGAACCCCGGGTCTGCCATGGTCACTGGAATTACGCCGCAGCAGATGGCGGAAAAAGGGGTCAATGAAGCGGAGTTTTTCGCGGTCATTCATGAGCAGTTTTCGCGCCCGGGCACCTGTGGCGTTGGCTACAACAGCCTGCGCTTCGATGATGAAGTGACCCGTTTCGGCTTCTACCGCAACTACTTCGATCCCTATGCGCGCGAATGGCAGAATGGCAACAGCCGCTGGGATATTCTGGACCTGGTGCGCATGACGCATGCATTGCGTCCCGAAGGCATCAACTGGTGGGAGCGTGAGCCGGGGATTCCTGGTTTCCGGCTCGACCAGCTGACAGTCGCCAATAATATCTCCCATGAAGATGCGCACGATGCCCTGGCTGATGTGCGTGCAACTATCGAGATGGCAAGGTTGATCAGGAAGCATCAGCCGCGTCTCTACGACTACTACTTTGAGCTGCGCAACAAACGCAAGGTTGCACAACTGCTTGATCTGGCGAAGCAGGAGATGCTGCTGCATATTACCGGCATGTATCCCGCCACCCTGGGCTGTATTGCGCCTGTGATTCCACTCATTCAGCATCCGCTCAACAAGAATGCGATCGTGGTCTATGATCTGCGCCACTCTCCGAATCAGATGCTGAAATTATCAGCCGATGAGATCCAGCGGTTGTTGTATACACCAAAGGATGATCTTGCCGAGGGTGAAGAGCGTCCGCCGCTGAAAACCGTGCAGATCAACAAGTCTCCGGCGTTGGCGCCGCTCTCGACCTTGAGTGAAGAGATGGCCGAACGCTGGATCATCGATCTTGACAGCGCTGCGCAATATCGACAGCAGCTGCTGGATGACCAGGGAATCGTGGCGACATTGACCGAGGTGTTCAACAAGCGCAGAGAGTTTGAACAAGCGGATGTTGATGCCGCCCTCTATGAAGGCTTTCTGAACAATCGGGATAAAGGGCTGAGCGAGCAGGTGCGGGAGTCATCACCTCAACAGCTTGCCGGGTGGCAGCCGGGCTTTGCCGACAAGCGTCTGCAGCAGCTCTATTTCCGCTATCGCGCACGCAACTGGCCGGAGAGCCTGACAGACGATGAGCAGCAGAGGTGGCGCGAGTTTTGCGACGTCAGAAATTTGCGCGGAGAGGAGGGCGCCTCGCTGACGCTGGAGACCTATCAGGAGTTAATCGCCGAGTTGCGAACGGATGACCTGACAGAGGAGAAGCAGCGCATTTTAAATGAGATGGAGAAATGGCCACGAAAAATAGGACTGAAAAGAGATAGTACTGAGTAACGAGTGCTGAGGACTGAGGAACCCACTCCTATATCTTCTCTCAGTCCTCACGTCTCAGTACTCAGTCCTATTTTCTGGGGTCCGATATTGAACGCCATCGACAGACGTGAACGATTGCTGTTATTGCGCGTAACCTCATGCGCAAGATCCGGAGGGAACATCAACATCAATCCTGCTTGCGGGGAGATTTTCAGCAGCTGCTCAGGCAGATGCAAGAGGATATCCCCCGACCCTTCGGGAACATCCAGGTAGTAGACGCCGGAGATCAGTTCATAGCCGTCGTCATGGGTGTGCAAAGTTGTTGAGTGACCCGGTTGCATCTGGTTGAACCAGAAACTGATCTCCAGTGACTGATCCTTCCCGGGAACCTGGTGTGCGCAGTCAAAAATCACCTCGAGCAGTGGTTCAATCTCCGTGAATGCATCGCGGGATGGATAGATGTTTTCATATCGACCATCAAAAAAGTGTGATTTTCTGGTATCTTCGGCATTTTCCAGGCGTCTGAAACCCTTTATGATCTCATCAAGATAGCGGGGTGTAGCCGGCAGGCGACAGCTGTAGATGCCATCCTGAAGCAGTTGCATATCCAACATGTTTTATCCGAGAGTCAATGTGTTTTTAAAATCGTCCATTATTATAACGCTGCTGCTGACGCCGTTGTCACTCAGTGCAGCTGAAAAGCTCGACTATCTGGTTGAGTACAAGGGAATGTTATCCGGTTACTCCTGGACGGACGTCTCCAGGGCAACGATCGAGACTGTGAAGGTCGCTGATTGTTCCGGCAGAGGCAGCTGCATGATGTCCAGAACCACGATGAGTTCCAGGGGGTATGCGATGCTGGAAGCCATCTTCAAGGTCCGTTTTCACTATCGCAGTTTCTACCGCCTGAAACCTGCGCGTACACTTGCGTTTGAGATGCGCGAGAAAAAATACAGTGATAAATACCAACCCTATGGGTACAAGCACTCCCTGACCGTGATTCCTGATGGTGGAACCATGGTGGATTTCTATAAGCTCTGGTCTAAAGGTGAACCGCTTCCTGAATCAGTGAAGCAGTTTGTTGCTACAGATCACAAGCCGGCTGGGAAAATCAGAGTGAAAAAAGTGAAGCGCAAGCCTGTTGCCAAACACTCCATTGACCGCCTGGCGTTGCTGCAGATTGTTCGTTCAGCTGCATTGAAAAAAGGGTATACGGCATCTTTCCCGGGAACCAATGGAAAGAATCAGCTTGAGTTTCGTGTCGCTGTCATTGCAGCAGAGGAGGTCAAAGCTGCCGGCAAGCGCTGGAAAACCTGGAAAATCAGGGTCGACGAGCTTGAAAAAGGGGATGACACGGTGTCACTCTTTGCGTGGGTCTCCAGGGATAGCAGGCATATTCCAGTGAAGATTGAAATTGACAGTAGTTTTGGCTCTGCACGTTTTATCTTAAAATAAATGGTAACTATTCAGCATCTTCTAAAACCAGCAAATAAGTCACTGCTATCGGGTGTATCTGGAGGAAACGTTGGAGGCATGGATGCCGACACGAGCCTACATGGATGTATTTACGGCATTTTCCGCAAGATATGCCCGGTAGCAGTGACGGTCCCGAATGTGCTGAATAGTTACAAATAAATTTTGTTGTTACGCCTGCACCAAACGCACATTCTGCGCAACCAGGCCGTCGGCATCCTGCGGACTCTCCTGAATATAGAATTCAAGCACCGTATCGCCATGTATCAGATCCTCCTCATTGACATCCGAGGAGATTTCGTTGATGTGACAGAAGGCGCTGGTCCAGGGTGACTCCTTGACGCGGGTGTTGGTGATCCAGTTGTTGCCATCGATGCGATCGAGAAAGCTGAGAAAACCATAGCCCTTCTCCGTAAACCATTTTGTGCAGACACCGCGCACACAGGAGCCGGTGCGTCCCCATGCATTTTTGGGTTCATAGGCGATTGGAATCAGATTCGGGGTAAGGAAACCAGAGTGGAAAGCATCGACCTGACGTTGCAATTGCGTTGCAACATGGTCAAAGCCAAGCAGCTCCACGCGACGTCCCCTGCTTTGAATGGCGCTGACAAGAGGCAGGAAATCACCATCGCCTGTTACCAGGAGAATCTCATCGAGATGCTCCGCCTGCAGCAGTGCATCGACTGCGATGCTTAGATTTGAACTGCTCTCTACCGTGGTTTGATCCTCATCATTGGTCGTGCGACGTACATCCCTGATATTCACTTTCCAGCCGAACTGGCGTGCAATCTGTTGATGCGTGTAGGATTTTCTTGCATATTCACTATCATTACCGGCAAGTTCCTTGTCAAATGCCATGTAGGTGTTGAGACGAATCAGGTTGCGATCACCACGCTCCGCAAAGCGGCGTAGAACATCGTAACGGAGATGATAGCCGCCATTAAGGCGGGCGTTTTCAGAATCGACAAAGACGCCGACTTTGATGGACATAGAGTTCTCCCTAGTAATCCTTGAGTGGCCAACATCTTTACAAATGAGTCAAATTACAACAATAACTCTCGCAAAGACGCTAAGCTCGCCAAGAAAACCTTTGCGGTCTTTGCGTCTTGGCGAGAGAAAATGATCATTTTCAAGTGTCGTCAGTCTGAGACCTGGTCTCACTAGACCTTGAAATCCCCCTCATCCCAACCTTTTCCCGGAGGGAGAAGGGGTTTAAACTCCCTCTCCCACCGGGAGAGGACCGGGGTGAGGACGGTACTTTATTTGTTGAGGCGGTTCTCAATCAGGTTGTCGACGACCGATGGATCCGCAAGCGTGGAGGTATCGCCAAGGCTCTGCAGTTCATTCTCTGCGAGTTTGCGCAGAATACGACGCATGATTTTACCGGAACGGGTCTTCGGCAGACCGGGCGCCCACTGCAGCAGATTGACCTTGGCGATCGGACCGATCTCGGTGCGCACCAGTTTGATCAGCTCATCACGCAGTTCATCGCTGCCTTTCTCTCCAGCCATCAGCGTCACATAGGCGTAAATGGCCTGGCCGGTAATCTCATGGGGGTAACCCACCACTGCAGCCTCGGCGACCTTGTCATGCAGCACCAGGGCTGATTCAATCTCAGCAGTTCCCAGACGGTGGCCGGAGACATTCAGCACATCATCGACACGTCCGGTGATCCAGTAGTAGCCATCCTCGTCGCGGCGGCAGCCGTCACCGGTGAAGTAGTAGCCGGGGTACATGGAGAAATAGGTATCGACAAAGCGGGCATGGTCGCCATAGAGGGTGCGCATCATCCCCGGCCACGGATGTTTGATGGCCAGGTTACCGGAGGTGGCGCCTTCCAGTTCATCACCCTCTTCGTCCATCAATACCGGCTCTACGCCAAAGAATGGCATGCTTGCAGACCCCGGCTTCAGCGGAGTTGCGCCGGGCAGCGGCGTAATCATGTGGCCGCCGGTTTCGGTCTGCCACCAGGTGTCCACGATAGGACAGCGGCTATC
>JAUVEG010000323.1 GCA_030594925.1 Gammaproteobacteria bacterium | reverse complement strand
AATCAGAAATCACTCGCCCGCACCAGCAAGACCCCGGGGCGCACGCAGCTGATCAATATTTTTACGCTGGATAAACAACGCAGCCTGATCGACCTGCCCGGCTATGGCTTCGCCAAGGTTGCCGCCAACATCCGCCAGCAGTGGCGCGGATTGCTGACTGACTATATCGAACAGCGGGAGTGTCTCAAAGGGGTCGTCATGATGATGGACTGCCGCCACCCGTTAAAGCCTCTGGACAGACAGATGCTGCAATGGTGCACCCATCTTGACCTCCCTGTGCATGTGCTGCTCACCAAGTCCGACAAACTCAAAAAAGGCCCTGCAAAAAACACCTTGCTGAAAGTGCGCCAAATGCTGAATGAGTACGAAAACGTCTCGGTGCAGCTCTTCTCCTCCCTGAAAAAAACCGGTATTGACGAAGCGCATCAGCTGCTGGGGGAGTGGTTCGGGCTGGAAGATGTATAATCAATTCAGATTGCTTTGCTGTTGGTAATGGTTCAATCACCCCGTGCAAATACACTTGAACTTACGAAGCAAATCGCATGTAATAACAAACCATCTGGAGAATACCCTATGTATAAATTGATACTCACTTCAATCCTGCTGCTCTCTCTACAGCCGTTGCTGGCCGAAGAAACCGCTACAACGACTGCAACCGTGGATGCTTCCGAACCCACAGGAGCCTCACTGACACAGCAGCACTGCACCAGATGCCATGGCGACGAGATGTATATGCGCGATGATCGCCAGGTCAAGTCGCTGGAGTCCCTCAAGCAGCGTGCGCATGGCTGCAACACCATGACTGACGCCAACCTGTTTGAAGAGGATGTCGCAAAAATAATCGACCATCTGAATACCGAGTTTTATCATTTCGAACGTTGATCGATGGCTCAACGGCGTCTGACTGACCAACAACGTGCGCGTATTTCGCGCATTCAGGAACAACGCCGGCAGCGCGCCTCTGAAGAGGCGGAAAATGCACTCTCTACTGCTGATGACAAGGCGCATGAGGGCATCGTCGTTATTCGCCATGGCCGCAACTTGCTGGTCGCCGATGAACGGCAACACCTGACCCCTTGCCTGTTCCGTCAGAATCTGGGGCAAATCGTCTGCGGAGACCGCGTCATATGGCATCAGACCGGGGACAACGAAGGCGTTGTCACAGCGCTTCAGCCACGCACCACCCTGCTCTCAAGGCCGGACTACAGCGGCCGAGAAAAAGCGCTGGCCGCCAACCTGACGCAACTGCTGATCGTTGCAGCCCCTGAACCAGCACCTACCGGCTACCTGCTGGATCAATACTTTGCAGCCGCTGAAAACATCGGCCTTGAAGCCATACTGCTGCTGAACAAGGCTGATCTGCTGACAACCGATCATCCATTGCGCCAGACTGCCGCCATCTATGCAGAGATCGGCTATACGGTCATCGAGGTTAGCAGCAAGCAGATGAGCGGTATGGTTAAGCTGCAGCAGCAACTGCAGCATCAGACCAGCATGCTTGTCGGACAATCAGGCGTCGGCAAGTCATCCCTGGTCAATGCACTACTGCCGGAACAGGATATTGCTGTCGGACAACTCTCTGAAGCATCCGGCCTCGGCAAACACACCACCTCCTCGGCCACCCTCTATTTTCTTCAGCAAGGCGGCTCCCTGATCGATTCAGCCGGAGTGCGCAGTTTTCGCCTCATGATCACAGAGCGCCGACAGCTTGAAAAGGGGGTCCGTGAATTTCATGACTACATGGGACGCTGCCGTTTCAGTGACTGCAGCCACACGCATGAACCGGGCTGTGCGCTCATAGAAGCGGTAAAGGAGGGATCGATCAGCCCCTGGCGGCTACAGCATTTCTTGCAGATGGTGAAAAACATGGAAAAGAGAAAAAAACGAAACGATTAAGGAGAGCTCTCAGCTTGGCCAGAGCAACCACAATACTTAACGGCAAACACGGCTGTGCCTGTGATGCGTTTCCTGACTACCATTTATAGTACATAATGCATGGGACCTATAATAGCATGGGGGGAAGGCATCTCTTGCAAGCTCATTCACCTGTGAGCCATATTGAGAAAAAAGTAGTCAGGGCTCTATAATACGACCCCGCCGATGAGAAAATCGACCGGCAGCACCATACTCCATTGGTCGATCATGGCAGAAACAACCCACGACTCTTTCTGCCGCTCATCACGCCAATCTTGGCCATTCCCAAAATATTTTCTAGATTTATTTGGGACATATAGATACTATTTGATTATTGCTGGACTGAGATAGACGAACTGCCTATCTCAGTCCACAAGGAAACTGTAAAATAAACTGTTCTGTGTAATAGATTAAGGAGAATCAGTGGAATATTAAAATGCCTACAATATTTTGAGATGGACCTTACCGCTTTTTCTTTTAGCCTCCTCAGCAAAATCTGTGGGTCATTGGTGGTGTGGGTAGATTTCCAAGTGCATGATATAGTGCGATTTCTACGCCCCGATAGGTGCGAAAACCATACGAATTTCTCGTAGTGACTTTTGCTTTGTTGTTTAGGCCCTCAACAATCCC
>JAUVEG010000030.1 GCA_030594925.1 Gammaproteobacteria bacterium | reverse complement strand
GCGAGAGGCAGGATCAGGGCGACACTCAGGGCGGCGCGAAAATCCCCGAGAAACAGAATCAGCAGCAGCAGCACCAGAATAGTGGCCTCACCCAGGGCCTTGCTGACGGTCCCAATAGCCTTGTCGACCAGCTCACCACGGTCATAAAAAACATCGATCTCGACACCTTCGGGCAGACCGGGAGCAAGCTCCTCCAGCTTGCTGTGCAGTGCTGCGACCAACTCTCTGGCATTTGCGCCGCGCAGTGACAGCACCAGGCCTTCCACAACCTCGCCCTCACCATTGCTTGTCACAGCCCCGTAGCGGGTCAGAGAGCCGATGCGTACTGTTGCGATATCACCGACGCGTACAGGTTGTTTCGGGTCGGCGCGCACCACGATAGACGCCAGGTCATCGAGATCTTCGATACTCCCTTCGGTGCGCACCAGCAGCACCTCTTCACCGTCGTTGAGCCGGCCGGCGCCATCGTTGCGGTTATTCGATTCCAGCGCCGTCTTGAGCTGCTCCAGGCTGATGCCGCGGGCGAGCATTTTGGCACTGTTTGGCACCACCTCAAAGCTGCGCGCCAGACCTCCCAGCGCATTGACATCCGCCACACCGGGGACGCTGCGCAACGCAGGGCGGATCACCCAGTCGAGCAGATCGCGGCGCTCCATCAGCGACAGATCCCCGCCGGTGATGGTAAACATGAACATCTCGCCCAGCGGCGTGGTCATTGGAGCGATGCCGCCGGAAACCCCGTCGGGAAGATCTTCCCAGATCGCACTCAGCCGTTCGCTGACCTGTTGCCTGGCCCAGTAGATATCCGTCCCCTCCGCGAAGTCCACGGTGATATCGGTGAGCGCGTACTTGGCGACAGAACGCAGCATGGTCATGCGCGGGATACCCAGCATCTCCACCTCGACCAGTGCGGTGATTCTCTCCTCGACCTCTCCCGGTGTCATGCCTGCAGCCTTGATGATGACCTTGACCTGAATATTGGAGACATCGGGGAAGGCGTCGATCGGCGTCTTCTGGAAGGCATACCAGCCCCCTCCCGACAGCAGGAGTACGACCAGCAGCATCATCAGCCGCTGCGTCAGCGCAAACTCGATCATTTTTGCGAGCATCATTCGCCCGCTTCCAGCCAGATGGCTTTCAGCGCCGAGGTACCGGATACGGCGATCTCTTCACCGCCCTCGAAAGGGCCGCTGATAATCAGATGGCTGCTCTCTTCGCTAATGACGGAGACTTGCGTGGCGATAAAACCATCTGCATTTTTCAAAAACAGCCAGCTGTCGCCATGCCGGCGAATTAATGCCGAGCGCGGAACCCGGAAACTTTGGCCGTCGGCAGTGACGGCCAGTGAAACCTGCACAAATTGTCCGGGGCGCAGCCGCTCTGTATTCTCGGCCACTTCCGCGCGAATCATGACGCCCTGGTCTTCACCATGCACCATACGCCCAATGGTGATGACCTTGCCGCCGATATCAAACTTCTCCACCCGGATCTTTGTTCCCTGTTTGATGCTGGCGACATCATCGATCGGCGCATGGATCTCCAGCCACAGCGGAGAGAGATAGCCAACACGGTAGATGGGGTCCAGCGCCTCGAGACGCTGCCCTGGAACAGCCATCTGTTCCAGAATGATCCCATCCAGCGGGGCGCGAATTTTCAGATCGCTGGAGAGCTGCTCTTTCTCGATCAGATTTTGCAGATCCCCGGCATCCATGCCGGAATGTTCCAGCAGCTGACGCATCTGATCGGCGCTGGTCTTGGCGCGAATATGTTCACTGCGGGTCTCATGGTAGCCGCGTTTGGAGATGACTCCCTCCTTGTCGAGGTTTTTGTCTCTCTTCACTGCGGTGCTCGCCAGATCCAGCGCGGTCAGCGCATAGAGATAATCACGCTGCATCTCCAGCAGTTTGGGGCTCATGATCACGGCCAGCACATCACCTTTTTTTACCTCTGCGCCTTCCGCGACTTCAAGACGCTCGACAAGGCCGGAGACTGCCGTGCTCACAACTCGCAGCTGTTCATTGGGCACCTGCACGGTCGCCGGGTGCTTCGTCCCCCAGGCGACGTCGATCTTCTTCAACTTTTCACTCTCTATACCCAGCATCTGCCGCTGTTGATCACTCACCACAATAGACTCTGTACCGGCAGCCTGGCTGGAGAGAGCCGGCACTAGCAGCATCGCTGCAAGAATTAATTTTCGCATTGTGTGAGGACTCCGCATCCAGAATAGTTGCTTTGTAGAAACCTGCTGACAGGCGCTATCAGCAGGCAAATATACAGCTGATTTATGAACTGAAGCTGAAAAAAATCTACAGCTTGAAAAACAGTCGACTGAATTGAACGCAAATGCAGTATTTCTGAAAGTAAAAAAGGAGATATTCAGCTTCATTTCATGTTGGCGGGATAGAGTGGTGTAAGATTGATTTATATCAAAACCCTTCTTCTGGTCATCCATTGGGTAACACCATGACAATTGCAGAAAACAACAAGGAATTTCTGGCTTCCGAAGAGTGCGCCCTGTGCCCCACACGTGAAATTGCACTCTTTGCCAATCTCAAACCCGAGGATCTTCTGCAGATGCACTCTCCCATCCAGTACAAGGTGCTTGAGAAGGGAGAGACGCTGTATACACACGATGAGAAGGCAGACTATATCTATACGCTGCACGATGGTGTCCTGAAACTGGAACAATATTTACCGTCAGGCGAACAACGCATCGTCAGACTTTTAAGAAGAGGTGATCTTGCCGGAATAGAGGCAGTCACAGCGGCAAACTATCAGCATGACGCCATAGCATTGACAAAAATCAGTGTGTGTAAAATCCCATCTAATTTGGTGCTGGATCTCTCTCACAAGAGTCCTGAACTCCACGCAAACCTGTTGAACAAATGGCAGCTTGCACTGACGACTTCCGACACCTGGCTAACCAAACTCTCGACCGGGCCTTCCCGCTATCGCGTCGTACGACTGTTGATCTGGCTCTCTGGCAACTCTCCTGATGAAGAGTTTTATATGCCAGGCAGGGAAGATATGGGAAATATACTCTCACTGACGACTGAAACAGTCAGTCGCGCCATTGCCGGACTACGTCGTGATGGTGTTCTGGAGTTGCGTGGTTCTAATAGCGCCATGGCTGATATTTCAAACCTGAAACAAATCGTCAAGGAGCCAACTTGATTCTCCCTCCTGTTTGACCCTGGCTCAGGCGTCTTCCGGCCTTCCCTGGCCGCCATGAAGCCATCTACTCGAAGCGTGTCTGCCGATGTTGCGCCTGCATCTGCAGGAACTCTGATTCGTCCACCACGCCATCACCATTCAGATCGATATCACTAAACGGCCGCGTGTTCTTCAACCCTCTCATCCGATAACCTTGTTTGACCCGCTCGCTGATGCGCTGATTGCGTGCATCGATATACTCATCCCGGGTCATGACGCCGTCACCATCGAGGTCGAACCCGGCGAATGTAGGCATGTTCCGTCCCATTCCCCTGCTGCGCCCAGATCCCATTCCGGGCCTTCTGCCATCTGGCTGCTGCGACGTCCGCTGCTGCCGGAATGCGGACATTTCGTCCCGGCTCAGCACACCATCTGCATTGCGGTCGATCTGTTTGACCGCCGGGGCCGTAGCGGCGTTGCGCATCGGTCGTCCTGCAGCGGCGCGCACCGCCCTGCGCTCATTGCGCAAGGTGTTGAACTCGTCTACTGTGATGCTGTTGTCGCAGTCCCTGTCAAAAGCCTCAAACGGGGCGGGGCCCTGCTGCGGGTAGGTGGGGCCTTGTGCGGCAGCAAGCAGCGGCATTGTACTCAAAATCGCTGCAACCATCGATTGATGCAATCTCTTCATTTCAATTCTCCTGCAGGTATTCCTGTCTGATGAACATCTTGAATTACTCTCTACTATTGAAAATGCTATAACAGCAACCTGAATCCACGCTGAAAACCGAAGAATTACTCTTTGATGGCGCTCCGGCTTCGGGGCAGGAAAATCTGTATGCGCAACCCGCCCAGCTCGGGGGAGCGACTGAAACTGATGCTGCCTCCGTAGAGCTTGACGATATCACCGACAATCGCAAGTCCCAGGCCATGCCCCTCAACGTTCTCATCCAGGCGGCTGCCGCGCCGGGTCAGGTATTGAATATCGTCATCCTGCAATCCGGCGCCGTCGTCCTCGACAAGGATGGAAATCTGCTCACCGCCTTCTATACGGCAGATCACTTTTGACACAGCCCATTTACAGGCGTTGTCGAGCAGGTTTCCCAGCAGTTCCAGCATGTCTTCCCGGTCGCCAAAAGGTTCAACAAGTTCGTCAACCTGGTATTGAACCGAAATTCCTTTGTCACGGTGAACCTGCTGCAGCACAGCGATCAGATCCTGCATCTCTTTAGCTGGATCGAAGCGCTGGGTGGAGAGATCCTGCCCCGCCAATCTGCCCCGGTTGAGTTCACGCTCCATCAGCAGGTGAATCCGATCGGTCTGCAAGAGCGCCTGCTCTCTCTCTGCATTGGTGGAGCCAGAAGCGTCTGCATCGAAATACTGGGTTAGCAGGTTTAGCGGCCCTTTGAGTGCGTGGGCAAGATTGCCCAGGGCGTTGCGGGAACGCTCCAGGCGCTGGGAGAGCAGGTGAAGCAGGTGATTGAACTCCTGCACCAGGGGAAGCACCTCGATCGGCACATCCTCGGAGAGCTCCACTGCCTTGCCCTGTTCCAGCAGTTGGACATTATCCCGCACTTTGTCCAGGCGTTTGAACGAGCGCCGTACAATGAGACTTTGCACCAGCAGCAGTGCAAGTAGTCCACCCAGCGCCAGCAAGGAAAACCAGCGTATGAAACCGTCGCGTTCCCGGTAGATGGGGGTCATATCCTCAGCTACTCCCAGGGTAAATCTACGCTGGTTTTTTTCATAGCCGTGAAGTAGCAGCAGCAGTTGTTGGTCCGATGGTCCGCTCACCATCTGACGGTGCGTTTCCCCTGGTTTCAGTCGCGGGATCTCAAGCGACTGATCCCACAGGGAGCGGGAGTACACCAGGTGATTATCGTCAAAGCGGATCACGTAGTAGTGGCCTGAGAACGGCTGTGAATAGATCTGATTGATGCGCCGCCACCGAACTCTCGCTCCCTCCGGCTCGATCAACATCGCCGCAAGCAGGCTTTCGGCATCATGCTCCAGCCTTGATGCCACAAAGCTCTCGGTCATGCTGTGTACCGCCTGGTTTCCGATGAACCCCATCAGGCCGATCAAAACCACCAGGGTTAATGACAGCCCCAACTGCAGCCGGCGTTCCAGGGAGTTCACTGATCTTCAGCCACAAAGATATAACCCTGGCCACGTCGGGTTACTATGATCTCTTTGCCAAGTTTATCGCGCAGGCGTCGCACATAAACCTCGATGAGGTTGCTGTCGCGGTCAAACTCCTGTTCATAAACATGCTCTGTGAGACGTGTGTTTGAGAGGATGCTGCCCGAGTGCAGCATAAAATAGCGCAGCAGGCGAAATTCGGTCCCGGTCAGCCTGATGCTCTTGCCATTTGCCGGAATCACAAGCTGACGCTCTTCATCCAGCACCAGCCCGCCACTTTGCAGACGCTCTCCCGGCATATCCTGGCTGCGTCTGAGCAGCGACTGGATACGCATGAGCAACTCCTGCACATGGAAGGGTTTTCCCAGGTAGTCGTCAGCACCGGCCTTGAAGCCATCGACACGTTCATGCCAGGTGTCACGCGCGGTCAGAATAATGACAGGCACACGGTTTCCCTCTCTGCGCCAGTTTTTCAATACATCAAGACCTGAGCGCTGCGGCAGTCCCAGGTCAAGCACAACGATGTCGTAGGGTTCTTCCTTACCCATGAATTCGGCATCAACGCCATTCTCCGCCAGATCGACAGCATAGCCATGCTTCTCGAGATCCTTGCGCAGCAATCCGGCTAATTGCCTGTTATCCTCAACCAACAGCAAGCGCAATGCCTACTCCTCCCTATATCTGTTGATGATTTCACCGCTGGCGGCATCGATTTTGTATTCCAAAATCCGGCCATCTTCTCCAAGCAGCTCTATTTCGTAGATATAGCGGCCATGTTCACGTTCCAACTCAACCTCAAGCACGCGCCCGACCTGCTGCTGGCCGAGGTGATCGAGAATCTGCTGCAGCGGAAGGATTTCTCCGCTCTCCATGAGACGCCTGGACTCATGCTGTTCACTCTCGCCAACAGCGATGCCGGAAATCAGCATCGCCGCAGCCAGGCCGAAAATCAATACCCACTTTATCATCATACTCCCCAGGGCCATCCCGGCAGCCAACAGCAGGGATATCTGCAGCATGCACGTCATGCCTCACATCTGTTGGAGATAAGCTTAGCAATGCAACCTGAAACCAAGCTGAAACAGCAAACCCTTATTTAGACGCCAGGTTATTGCTTCCGGCAGAGGTGTCCTGTGTTGAAGCGGATAGAGGGTTGGTTAAACCAGTATACTGATCTGGAATATCTTGCCGAATATATTGTCTGCAACGACAAAAAAATCGCGAATCTGAGTGAGTAATACCAGTATCGGAAGGTTATCCAGGGATAACTGTCAGCGGCCGCGTCCACCGGCAGATCCACCACTCTGGCGTGATCCATAACCACTTCCATAGCCTCCGCTAGCGCCCTGACCGTAGCGATTCATGCTGCCAGAACCGGTGGTGTTTCCCTGGCCGTGGCGATTCTTATTGCCGGAGCCATCGCCACTGCCTTGCCCGTAGCGTTTATCGGCGCCTTTGCCGTCACCACCCTGGGTATGCATGTTTCGATAGCGGCTTTTCTCCTCCTTGCTCATGTTTTGCTCACGGCTCTTCAATTCCGCGCGATAGGCAGTACGATCATTGGGTGACATGTAGCGTACCTGAGAGCGCAATTGCACCATATCCCCGGTGCTCATGTTGCTGTAGTCCTGTGCTGATGCCGTTGCTATGATGCCGGTATTCAATATCATGCTCAGGGTTAAAATGTGTAAACTCTGTTTCATTGGGGTTCTCCACTATTGTTAAGTTTGCAGGTGTCGCTGTGTGCAGGTTAGCCCCGCACCTTTAAGCTGGAGGCTATAATGAACCAGTAATGTTTCCCAATTATTTCCACAAGGGCGCCAAATGTTTCAAATTGTTTCACCCTGTGAAGCGGATTGATCTACCGTGAGTAATGCTATGCTTTCATCACCTATGATCCTGATCGTTGATGACGACCCGGGTATACAGCGTCTGCTTTCCCGTTATTTGAGCGAGCAGGGTTTTGTCACTGCTGTGGCCGGGGATGGAAAATCCATGGATGCTTTTCTTGGCAAACAGCACCCTGATCTCATCATCATGGACCTGATGCTGCCGGGCGAGGATGGCTTGTCTCTGGTGCGCAGGCTGCGTGTCTCGGGAAACATACCGATCATCATGCTCACGGCTCGTGGCGAAGATATTGATCGAATCATTGGCCTGGAGATGGGGGCGGATGACTACCTGGCCAAGCCATTCAATCCGCGTGAACTCCTGGCCCGTGTTCGAGCGGTATTACGACGCGGCACGGAAGCCGTTGAGCAAAATGATCTCTCTTCCGCGGGGGACTTCCTGTTTGGCGATTTCAATCTTGACATCAATCGCCGCTTATTATTTCAGCAAGGGGAAGAGCTCAGGTTGACCAGTGGTGAGATCGAATTGCTGATCGTTCTTGTGCAGCACCCCAATCGGGTTCTGACCCGTGACCATCTCATGGACCTGCTTAACAGCGGCTCCGACGATCCGTTTGATCGCAGTATTGACGTTCGGATTACCCGTCTGCGCAGCAAGATCGAGTCAAATCCAGCCACGCCCCTGTATATCCGTACGGTATGGGGAAAGGGATATCGGTTCACCCCGCAAGGTACACTGGAAAAATAGGGGAAGCCCCATCCCATGGCCTTATTCAGAGGTTGCTGAGGTATCTTTATGAAATTTCCCAATTCACTCTTTTTTCATACGGCAACCACACTGACCGTTACCTCGCTGCTGCTGGTCGTGGTTACTCTGGCCGCGACCGCCTGGTTCGTGCTGATCCCGGTTGGGAAACAGGCTGCGGACGATCTGGCAGCATTGTTGATCCTTTCCGCTCAGACCTGGGTTGAAGTCCCCCCGGAGACGCGTCCTGATCTGGAGCAGGAGTTGTTCGATACGCACCACCTGATGCTGACCACGGACTCATTTCCCTTGTCTCCACCTGGCCTGACATCTCCCTATCTGACGACTCTTCATGAGGCTATCGAGCGGCGTATTGGACATCCGGTCGCATTCGGTTCCAATGCAGACAATGAAGAGTGGTATTGGGTCGATTTCACCATAGCGGAACACTCGCTGCGGTTTGGTTTTACCCATGATCGCATTGGCGCCAGTCCCTTTTTTGCATTGCTCACCATCGCCATCGCCATTCTTATTCTAGCCATCGTCACGGCATTGATCATTGCACTGCGCTTATCCAAACCACTGGCGCTACTCTCAGCGGCCACATCATCTGTCGGCAGAGGTGACGGGAAACTTGAGTTGCGCGAATTCGGTCCCGACGAGCTCAAAACCCTGGCTGGAAACTTCAATCAAATGTCTGCAGAGGTCACAGAACTGCTCGAAAACCGCACCACGCTTTTGGCCGGACTCTCCCACGACCTGAGAACCCCGTTGACCCGCATGCGTCTGGCATTGGAGCTTTTGCCGGAAAATGAAGCTGATGAACTCTGCGCCAATCTACGCCGGGACGTCGATGAGATGGACCATCTTCTGCGTGAGACGCTGCTGCTTGCCCGTGGAGTGGGGCATGGCGGGACTCTGCAGGATTGCGATCCCGGTGAAATAATCTCAGAGGTGGCAGCAGGCTACAGGCAGGGCAATGTGCCGGTCAAATGGGAGCCGGGTGAACCTTTAAGCTGGCCTGTTCCGGTAACTAGTCTTAAGCGGATCCTGAACAACCTGCTGGAAAACGCCATCCGTTACGGTAATGGTGAACCTGTCACAATTGAGTTGAAACAAGAACATGGATGTCCGGTGATAAGGATTCTCGACCGTGGGCCGGGTATTCCAGACAATATGAGAAACGCCATCTTTCGTCCTTTCCAGCGCTTGGAGAATTCACGCAGCACCACGACTGGCGGTAGTGGCCTGGGTCTGGCGATCGTTCAACAACTCTGCAATGCGCAGGGTTGGGATATCTCACTTCAACCTCGAAAGGGGGGTGGTACAGTTGCTGTACTCTATTTGAAACGGCGATAGCACGCTCTATTTGTGGCACAATGAGCGCATGGAATCTGAAACAGAATCTTCATCTGCATTCCCGCGTCGAATCCATGCGCTGCCTACGGTGCTGGTCAATCAGATTGCGGCTGGTGAGGTTGTCGAACGCCCGGCATCGGTGATCAAGGAGCTGGTTGAAAACAGCCTCGATGCCGGCGCTACACAGATCGATGTCAGTGTGGAGCAGGGCGGCATCAAGCGCATGCAGATTCGTGACAACGGATCCGGTATTCATGGCGACGATCTGGCGCTGGCGCTGTCACGCCATGCCACCAGCAAACTGCAGAGCCTCGAAGAGCTGGAGCGCATCAGCAGCATGGGCTTTCGCGGTGAGGCGCTGCCCAGTATCGCCTCTGTTTCGCGACTCACCATGACATCAAAAGCCCGGGGCGAGGATCAGGCTCACTCGATCACCTCTGATGGCGAGATAATGCCTGCCGCCCATCCGCAGGGAACAACGCTGGAAGTGCGGGATCTTTTCTACAATACACCGGCGCGGCGTAAATTCATGCGCACCGAAAAGACCGAGTTCAGG
>JAUVEG010000139.1 GCA_030594925.1 Gammaproteobacteria bacterium | reverse complement strand
GCCGCTGGGTGATGATTTCAGCGGAGAGTATCTCTACAGGAAAAGCCGTAAACGCAGCGTGGCGATCAAGCAATTCATCATGAATTCACACATCCTCGTCGGAGTCGGCAATATCTACGCAAGCGAAGCGCTGTTTCGCGCAGGTATTCGTCCCACCCGCGCAGCAGGACGTATCTCTGAACAGAGATATCTACTGTTGGCTGAAGCGATCCGCGCTGTACTGGATGAGGCAATCAGGCAGGGTGGAACGACCCTGCGTGATTTCCAGCAGCAGGATGGACGCCCCGGTTATTTCGCACAACAACTCGAGGTCTACGGCAAGCAGGGAGAACCATGCCCAGCCTGCGGATCCCCCGTCAAGGCTCTGACTATCGGTCAGCGCAGCAGCTACTTCTGCGCCAAGTGCCAGAGATAGTCTGGAACAACAGAAAAAACGGAGCCGAAGCTCCGTTTTTTCGTCACTGAATCGAATCAACCTTCAGCTGTAATTCTCTCATATTTCGCCATCAACTCTTCCTGGGTCTCAACATGATCCGGATCAACCGGTATGCAGTCTACCGGGCAAACCTCGACGCACTGGGACTCTTCATAGTGTCCAACGCATTCGGTGCAGAGATCAGGATCGATCTCATAAATTTCGTCACCCTGATAGATGGCGCCATTGGGGCACTCGGGTTCACAAACATCGCAGTTGATGCATTCATCGGTAATAATTAGAGCCATATATCATCACTCCTGGTGAATTTTAGTCTCATGGAACATGTTGCATATTATATCGTGTTATCAACTTTTTTTTCACTATCGGATGCACGAATTCTGAAACATTTCCTCCATGAGAGGCCACTTCCCTGACCAGACTGGAGGAGATGAAGGTAAATTGTTCAGCCGGAGTTAAAAACAGCGTCTCAATTTCCGGCGCCAGATGACGGTTCATTCCTGCCAGCTGGAACTCATACTCAAAATCTGAAACTGCGCGCAATCCTCGTAGAATAACCCCGGCATTGCTCTGCTGCACAAATGTCACCAGCAGCGTATCGAAGGATTTGACCTCGACATTCGGGAACTCCGCCAATACCTGTCGAGCCATCGAAACTCGTTCATCGGCTGACCAGGTGGGTGTCTTTGCGGCATTCACGGCAACTGCGACAATCACCTTGTCAAACAGCTGTGCTGCACGGCGCACGATGTCGCTGTGTCCAAGGGTGATGGGGTCGAATGTTCCGGGGTACACGGCTGTTTTCATCGTAAGCTCCCAATAAACAGAGGAATCACATCTGCGCCAAATACAACTGCCACAGATGCCCTGCGTTCCAGAATGGATTCTCCGAGACCTTCTCTGCGCTCATCTTCAACGCCTGCTCCATCTGCTGCCTGCTGCTCTGAGACAATCCCATCAGCATTGCCGAGGGCGCAGGCATCGGACCATCTGACAACAGCGGCTTGCCTTTGAGTCCCGGGATCAGCAGCTTCTCGCCCAGGCGCCACCCATTCTCTGTAAAAAAACGCTGCCATGCAACTGCCGTGAGTTTTTCAGACAGCTGCAACATTCCACTGTCGCCTGAAACTTGCGCCCAGCTCTTCAAACCCTGCGCCGTATAGGCGTAATCAGCCAGTGAAGCTGTACCGACAGCCTTGCCCCCCTGTGTAGAACGCAGCAGCTGCTCACCATCCCACAGGGTTTTCAGCCAGCCGGCCAGCTCTGCGGCAGCCTTGCGATAGTCATCTCTGTTCAATTTTGCCGCCGCCTCACTGAATGCTGTCAACAGCAGGCCATTCCAGGCAGCGAGCTGTTTGCTGTCACGCGGGGCTTCGCGGCTGCTGCGTTGCTGCAACAATTTGCTGCGAATCTTGTCAATTTTACCACCGAGCTGTTGGAGTGACTCCCCTTCAGTTTTTGCAATGGATTCAATCAAAGCGCCGGCATGGGGAAGCGCCTGGCCAGGCAGTTGTTCGCCAAAAGTGAACAACCAGTGCTGTCTCGCAAGCTTTATCTCCTCCTCACTCAGCAGCTCTTGCAACTGCTGCTCTCTCCACAGATAGGAGCCACCCTCATTGCCCTGCGCATCCACAGCAGAAAGACTGGCGATATAGCCGCCGTCACTCCCCTGCATATGCTGCAACACGAAATCAAGCGTATCTGACGCCACCTGCTCATAGCGCGGTTCATTCAACAAACTTGCAGCCCGCAGATAGAGAGACGCCAGCTGCGCCTGCGTATAGAGCATTTTTTCATAGTGGGGAGTCTCCCATCCGGGATCAACGGTATAGCGAAAAAAGCCTCCGGCGAGGTGGTCACGCAACCCTTTTACCGCCATCTGGTTCAGGGTCAGGCGCAGGAACGACTCCAACTGAGGTGAAGGAAAAAGCCTCTGCGCTTCGAGCAGCAGGCGCAGTTGCGGCGCCATTGGAAAGTGGTTGGTGCGCCCAAAACCGCCCTGCAGATCGTCACCGACAGCCAGCGCAGACTTTATCGCCTGCTGTAGCAATTTTTTCCCGTCCGGCAGCGTTTCTGCCTGCTTGACACTGCTTAGCTGCTGCATTTGCTTGTGGATCGAAAGCGCCACATCGAGCAGCCGCTGCGGCTCCTGCTTCCATAATAGATGCAGCTTGTTCAGCAGCGTCTGGAACTGCTCCCGGGGCACATAGGTCATGCCAACTACAGGGTAGCCGTCCGGAGTCAAAAAGACATTCAGAGGCCAGCCGGCGTGTCCCTCGGTTTTTTCGACAAAACTGATCAGGTAGGCATCCAGGGCGGGCTGCAGTTCACGATCCACCTTCACCGGAATAAACCATTTGTTCAGTAGTTCAGCCACCTCCTTATGCTGATAGCTCTCCCGCTGCATCACATGACACCAGTGACAGGAGAAGTAGCCGCTGGAGAGATACAGCAGCTTGCCGCTGCTGCGCGCCTCTTCAACGGCTGCCTCCCCCCAGTCACGCCACTGCACCGGATCGTCTCCATGCATCGCCAGATAGGGAGAGGGGTGATTTTTCAGATCATTGGATGCCTGCAGAGTGCTGCAAACAAAGAGTAGCAGCAGTGCTGTGAATTGATATTTGTCAAATTTCATGTTTTTTTACTCTGATGTGCAATTTATCTCTGCCCCTCTGGCCATGCAGAACACAAACTCAACTTTTTTCGCATCTTTGATATCGGTATACTAGCACCCCTCCAATATTTTTCAGTTGAGAACTCATGATGATTAGATCCCTGCTCCTCCTTGTTACTCTGCTCAGCTCCACAATTGCCGTCTCTGAATGGTACTCGCTGCCAAAAACCACCCAGGGGCAGGAGTTGCGTTACGACAACAGCACCAACCGGGTCGAAGTCGTCAATGAGACTGGAAACCGCCCGCTATGGAGCGGTGTACACAAACTGGAGGATGGCCGGGTTTTACGTATTCAGAAGGGAGTTGCCATTGCCGACCAGACAGTGCAGCGCGCCATGCCTTCACCACAACGACAACCGGACCAGGTCGATGCCTGCACAGTGCTGGAGAGGCAGAGCTGCGGCCTGCGTACAGAGTGCGGCATCAGCGAGAGCTGTCAACTGGCCCATCAACTACAGGGTTTCTACAACTCCGCTAATCTTCTTGATCGGAACAAAATTGAATCCCAGTGCAAAGAGGCATTGGATAACGCGTCGATGTTCCCACCCTGCCCGACTCCTCCTACCGGCGCATATCACACCGCTTGCGGCAATATCGTCAACAAGAGTTGCGGAAAATCCAACCAGTGTCAGGATAGCGATGCCTGTGATGCAGCGCGCCAGCTTGTCTCCATGGAGAGTGAAGAGCGGCTCAATAAATGGGTGCCATCCGAGGATACCTACACCACCAGGCAGTGTGAGAAGGCCTCTGGTGACGATGAATTTTTTCCGCCTTGCGGGAAATAACGGAGTTATTGAGATATTTTCAATATCTCTCACACCCTGCTGCGGCCTCCGAACTCATAAGCCCACAGACCGGCAAGAATTAATGCTGCTCCGGCCATCTCTACAACGCCTATCTTTTCCGCATTGAAAAGATAACCCACCAGCAGCGCCAGCACAGGCGTCATCAATGGAATCAGGGCCACACGGTTGGCAGGCCACTGGTTGATCAGATAATAGTAGCCAATAAAGCCAATCACCGATCCAAACAGAGCAAGATAGAGAATCGACCAGATGGCATAGGGCTCGACATGTTGCGGCCATACCCCGTCAAACAGCCACCAGCTGAGCACAAACAACGGCGTACTCACCAGCAAGGCGCCGGTGGTGGTTTCAATTCCGGCGATTCCTGCCCGGATACGCTTGATAATGACCGCGCTGGATGACTGCGCAAGCACACCGATGAAGACTGCGAGCACACCGAGTCCCGCCGCCATGCCGACATCCAGGCTGTAACGAAAGATCAGCAACAGTCCCGCCAGACCCATGATCATTCCGGCAATCTTGAAGCGCGTAAAAACCCGCTCATCAAGCAGTGTTGCTGCAAACACCCCGGTAAATACCGGAGTAATGCCGAAAACCACTGAGATCAGCCCCGAGGGGATGTACAGGGCCGCCCAATAGACACACATCATCGTCACCCACACACCCAGCCCGGCTGCCACGTAGGTTTGCAGCGCGGCTCTGTCGTGGCGCAAACGGCGTCCTGTCACCATCATAATCAGCACGCACAGCAGCAGTCCAATCACCATTCGCGAGGTGACGCCGAACAAAAACCCTGTGCCCATACTGCTCCACTTGATAGCCAGCGGAGTAGTTGACCAGATCAATACAACCCCGACGAAGGCTGCTGGAAGAGACATGCTTATTTCTCCTGGTG
>JAUVEG010000220.1 GCA_030594925.1 Gammaproteobacteria bacterium | reverse complement strand
GCCGCATCCGTCTCCTACGGTTCAAGGGAACGGGAAGTCTCTGTTATAGGTTCAACCCGTTCCATACTGGATGTACGCGAGCTGCAGCTTGCGCTTGGAAGCTCGTTTCCCGATACAAATCCGCGCATTGCTGCATCTCTCTGCATTCTGGGTCAAAAACTCTCCCGCGAGCTGTTCGGTCATCACAATCCCCTGGGGAAGTGGCTGCGCATCGGCGACCGGCGCTTTCGCGTCATCGGCGTTCTCTCGCCCAAGGGAGAGTCACTGGGAATGGACATGAGCGACATGGTGCTGATTCCGGTCGCCAGCGCCCGCAACCTCTTCAATGCGCCATCGCTGTTTCGCATCCTCATCCGGGCGCAGCATCAGCAGGCGCTCGCTGCAGCCGAGAAGGATATCCTGCGCATCATTCGCCAACGCCATGACGGCGACGACGACATCACCGTGATCACCCAGGATGCGCTCATCGGCACCGTTGACGACATTCTGCAAATGCTGACCTGGGCTGTTGCCGGCATTGCCGCTATCAGCCTCATCGTTGCCGGCATCCTGATCATGAACGTGATGCTGGTTTCTGTAAGCCAGCGGCGTGAAGAGATCGGTCTGCTGAAGGCGCTTGGGGCTCCGACGCAACAGGTGATGCTGCTGTTCCTCAGCGAAGCGCTGATGTTGTCACTGGCGGGCGGCGCACTGGGACTGTTGGTTGGACTGGGAAGCAATCAGCTGATTCATCAGCTGCTGCCCGATTTCCCGATTCAGACTCCGCTGTGGGCCATAGCTGCAGCGCTGCTGGTGACATTGGCGACCGGTCTGCTGTTCGGCGGTATTCCGGCGCGCAAGGCATCCCGGCTCGATCCTGTGATTGCACTCTCCGGTTGACGACGTGCGCATCACCGACTATTTCACCCTTGCCTTCTCCAGTCTGCATTTCAGCCGCATGCGCAGCCTGTTGACAGCGCTCGGCATCGCGGTAGGGATCGCTGCCGTGATTCTGCTGACGGCGCTTGGAGGCGGCGCACGTGACTACATACTGGGGCAATTCACCCAGTTCGGCACGCACATTATCGGCGTCTCCCCCGGACGCACCACCACCATGGGGATCTCCGGTGCTGTCATCAGCAATGTGCGGCCGCTCTCCATCGAGGATGCGGAGAGCCTCAGAAAGATCAAGGGCATCCGCACATCTGTACCTGTCTCCCAGGGGAATGCACAGGTAGAGGCAGGCAAACGCAGTCGCTGGGTCTATGTGATCGGTGTCAATCATGAAATGCCGCAGACCTGGCAGATCAAAATCGGTCAGGGGCAATTTCTGCCGCATGACCCGCAGCAGCAGGCGCGCAACCTTGCAGTGATAGGCCATCGCCTCAAACAGGAGCTGTTTCCGCAGAGCAATCCACTGGGACAGCGCATCCGTATCGGCCAGCAGCGATTTCGCGTTATCGGCATCATGCAGAGCAAGGGGCAGGTGCTGGGATTCGACCTCGATGATGCCGTCTACATCCCGGTCAATCGCGCGCTGTCACTCTTCAACCGCGACAGCCTGATGGAGATCGATCTGCTCTACGACGGCAACTTTGATGAACAAACCATCGTCAGGGCGATCAAAAAACGCCTTATCGAGCGGCATGGAAGAGAGGACTTCACCATCATCACGCAGAACGACATGCTGCAGACACTCGGCTCGATCCTGGACCTGCTCACCGCTGTTGTTGCAGCCCTGGGCGGCATCTCCCTGCTGGTCGGCGGTGTCGGCATCTTTACCATCATGAGCATCGCAGTCAATGAACGCATCAGGGAGATTGGTCTGCTGCGCGCACTGGGAGCCTCGCAATTCCAGATTTCACTGCTGTTTTTGCTGGAAGCGGCGGCTCTCTCCGGCGCCGGCGGCCTCGCTGGAATAGCGGCCGGCCTGGCCATCGCCTGGATACTGCATTTAATGATCCCCGCCCTGCCGGTCGCCATTGCCTGGGACTACCTGCTTCTGGCCGGGGCTATCGCTATCATCACAGGTGTTTTTTCGGGACTACTGCCTGCGCGTCGTGCTGCCGCACTGTCGCCGGTTGATGCTTTGCGCAGTGAGTAGCGGAATACGGTATCATAGGCGGCGATATTATCACCTGACACTTCAAATTTTTATCAGCGACTATGAAACCATACATATCTCTTTCAGCGCTGGCGCTGCTCAGTTTTTCCGGGAGCCTCTCTGCTGCTGCAGTCACAGGCGGAACAATTATCACGCATACCTCTCCAAACAAGGTCGAGGAGCGCTGCGTGATCCTTGAGCAGATGCCCGGAGGAAAATACTCCTCCAAAGACAGCAAGGCCGAGCAGGCGTATTGCAAACTCGATCTCTACAGCAAAAGCACGGCAATGTGCCCCAAAACATGGAGCACCAGTCCGGGAACCATCATCTATCATCTCTATGCCGGACCCTACAAGGGCAACGCGAAAAAATTTGAAGCTTCAGTCTGCTCCAAAGGAAAATCGGCGGCAAACTATGCGACTGGAAAGCACATCAAGTTCAAAAACACCATGAACATGAAAGGCACCAGCGGCACCTTCTCGACTGCGTCGCTGCTCTACTATCACTTCTCACGCTATTTCGATACGCATATCCACGTGCCAGTGGCTGTGCAGCGAAGCATGGACAAAAAAGCGCATTTTCAACGGGTCACTCAACGCGGCGTCAAACTCACCGCGCGGAAAAAGGGCATGATCCATGAGGCATGGCAAGATATGAAAAAAGTCCAGCAAAAGCCGGAGCTGTATAAGCCAACGGATGAACTCTTTACCAAAGACCGCAAACAGATCTACGGGGTGTTGCTGCACTCTCCCGGCAAGCGCTATGGCGTATTGATGAACGGCACCCGCAAATCCGGCTGGGGCGCTGGTCAAAACAACGATTTCCAGAAGACACCGCCATTTCTTGCACTGCGCAGTTCAGAGCCGCTAAAAAAAGCGATTCGCGAGGGCATTGAAGAGGCATCAAAAGATCACATCATCAAAAAGGCGATCAAATCAGAGATCTCCGACGAGCAGATGGTCTACTGGATGCAGGATCTGACGGAAATCACCCTGCTGGACTATATTTTCAGTCAGCAGGATCGCGTCGGCAACATCGATTTCCAGGAGTACTGGTACTGGAAAAAAGGCTCCAGCGTTAGTAAACAGCACGCCAGAACAAAAACGCCGGCGAAGAATCTGGCCAAACACAAACCGTTGCGCATTCATGAGACTTTCCTGAATGACAATGACGCCGGCGGCCGCAAAGCGTATAGCAACTTTACGAAAAAAACCAAAATGCTGGAGAAGATAAGGCATTTCAACCCCGACACCTACAGGCAGTTGATCAAGCTGGACAAGGATTTTTCCAAAAAAGGAGAGCTCTATGCTTATGTAAAAGATAGTTTTGGCCTGAGCGAAAAGCAACTTCAGCAGATCGTCACCAACACCAATCATGCTGCCGCTATTCTGAAGGGGAGCTGCAAAGAGAAAAAGCTGCGCTTTGACCTGAACCCGGACAAGTTTTTTGCGAAAAAGAGCAGTAAGGAAAAACGTCTCAACTGCGATAAGCCATAGAATCTTTTTCGCGGTCA
>JAUVEG010000179.1 GCA_030594925.1 Gammaproteobacteria bacterium | reverse complement strand
GAGCCGGTCATCGCTTTGATAGCGGCATCAACATCCTTCTCTTTGAAAGCGGCTTCATTCCATTCTGCCAGCAGCGCCTGCGGTGTCAACAGGCCTGCGGTAATCGCAGCGCCCATGACGCCTGAAGCAGCAGAGCCTTTGAGGAAAATTCGGCGTTTTATATTGGTTTGCATCAATTGTTCTCCTGAAATTACAGATTTTAAGTGGTGGGATGCAGAATAGTCAGCAAGAGCACCATCAGAGAAGAATACCGGAAGATGACGAATTTGCAATAGTTTGACGGGAATTATAGATATATTAGAACATGTTGATATTCCGATATTTTCTACAGGCAACATGGATGTTTTATCGTGACAAAATAATAATTGAAAAAAATCAATGCGTTTGTTACTGTTGCCGTCCGCTCCAATCAATACTATGGTGCGAAATCACAGATCCTGGAAATAGAATTCCTTGTATTAAAGAATTCTGAAAAATGGTGGGTTTTTGAGGTGGATGCCGGTGAGGAGTAATTCTGTCATCTGCTGAGTGAAAGATGGATATGATTTTTGACGGCGTCACCAGCGCCATTCAGGAGATTCCAGGTGGGATTTTCTGAAGAGACATAAATACTGTCTCACTTTACTATCTTATAAAGTACGGAGGATATATGGGTACTAAGATAAAAATGATGTCGGCAGCGGTGCTGACAAGCGGCATGCTGCTGAGTGGTGCGGCGACAGCGAGTGGCGCCAGTGCAGATGCGCTCGGATATACCTGCGCAGGTTGCCATGGTTTCAATGGCAGCAGCAAAGGTCCTGCAACGCCGAGCATTGCCGGCGCGTCACAGGAGTATATTACCGAGACGATGAAAGGCTATAAGGATGGCTCGATTGCATCCACTATTATGGGGCGCATCGCAAAAGGTTACACCGATGAGCAGTTTGCCTTGATGGGTGAGTTCTTCGCCAAGCAGAAGCTGGTTGTTCCCAAGCAGGAGTTTGACGCCAAACTTGCCAAAAAAGGCGCCAAGTTTCACGACAAATATTGTGAGAAGTGCCATGCGGAGGGCGCTACCTCAGCTGAAGACGACTCCGGCATCCTGGCGGGGCAATGGACACCCTATCTCGAGTATACCTTGAGTGACTATCATGCAGGTACGCGTGAAATGGGAAAGAAGATGAAGAAGAAGATAAAGAAGTTAAACAAGAAGGAGGGTGATGCCGGTATGGAGGCGCTCCTTAATTTCTACGCCAGTGCCGGCAGCAAGTAAGAGGAGAAGTGAATCATGAGTAAAATTACCCGTAGAAATTTTTTAAAGGTTAGCGGCGCATCCATGGCGGCAGCCTCTGTTGCTGCATATACGCCGTTTGCAATTGGCGGCGCTTCCAAGAAGGTGGTTGTCGTTGGTGGTGGTATGGGCGGCGCTACAGCCGCTAAATATATCCGTTTGATGGATCCTTCCGTGGAAGTGACCCTGATCGAACCCAAGAAGACCTATCACACCGGCTTTATGAGCAACGAAGTCATCAGCGGTGATCGTAAACTTGAATCCATCGAGTTTAGCTACGACGGCCTCAAGAAGCATGGCGTCACTGTCGTTACAGATTTTGTCTCTGCAATCGATCCGGGCAAGCGCGTGGTTACCACGAAGGGCGGCAAGAACTTCCCCTATGATCGCTGTATCGTCTCCCCCGGTGTCTCGTACAAGTGGGACGCCTATGAAGGCTATGACGAAAGCATCGTCGACAAGATTCCGCATGCCTGGGATGGTGGTCCGCAAACTGCAACACTGCGCGATCAGTTGGCGGCGATGAAGGATGGCGGCGTTGTTGTCATTGTTCCCCCGCCAAATCCCTTCCGTTGTCCTCCCGGACCTTATGAGCGCGCCTCACAGATCGCGATGTATCTGAAGGCCAACAAGCCCAAGTCCAAGATCATCATCATGGATCAGAAAGAGAAGTTCTCCAAGCAGGGGCTCTTTACCCAGGGCTGGAAACGTCACTATGGCTACGAGACCGACAACAGCATGATCGAATGGCTCAGCAGCACCACGGGCGGCAAGATCTCCGCGGTCAACAAGGCTGATATGACGGTTGAAGGCGAGATGGATACGGTCAAGGGCGATATCATCAATGTCATTCCTCCGCAAATGGCAGGTGCCATCGCGAAGACTGTCGGGCTGACGAATGACAAGGGCTGGTGCCCTGTCGAAGGCAAGACTTTTGAGTCGACCATTCATAAAAACATCCATGTTATCGGTGATGCGGCCATTGCTTCTCCGCTGCCGAAATCCGGTTATGCAGCAAGTTCCGAGGCCAAGGTGACTGCAGCGGCTGTTGTGGCACTGCTTGGAGGTGGCGAGGCGCCCCATCCGGCTTACGTCAACACCTGCTACAGTGTCATTGCCCCCGGTCATGGCATCTCTGTCGCCATGGTGTATGACTTTAAGGATGGAAAAATCGTCAAGGTCAAGGGTTCCGGTGGTTTGTCGCCGATGGATCAGACCGATGAGATGCGGGCGCGTGAAGAGCAGTATGCGCACTCCTGGTTCAACAACATCACCAACGATACGTTTGGCTGATAGTTGGCCCTAAAGTACCGTTGTGATGACGGGATAGCACAAAAAAGCACCGTTCGCGGTGCTTTTTTGTGTCTGTGCTTGACAGTGGTTGGAGTTTGGCGGAATGTGTGGGAAGGTTTTAGGTTTAGCGCATGAAAAAATGAGGGAGATTCTGATGATAGAACATCCGCAATGGGGGCAGGCCACCCTGGCGATACGCACCGGCCACCGGCGCAGTGCTGAAGGCGAACACTCGGAACCGATATTTCTCACCTCCAGCTTTGTTTTCGACACTGCACAGGAGGCGGCGGCGCGCTTTTCAGGGGATGACCCCGGCAATATCTATTCGCGCTTCACCAACCCGACGGTCGCGGTTTTTGAAGAGCGGCTTGCGGCGATGGAGGGCGCTGAATCATGCGTTGCAACGGCATCTGGCATGGCGGCTATCCTTGCTACCTGCATGGGGCTTCTTAAGCATGGCGATCATATCGTCAGCTCCCGCAGCATCTTTGGCTCCACCAATATACTCTTCACGAAATACCTCGAGCGTTTTGGTATTACAACCACCTATGTCGATTTGAAAGAGCCGGCGGCCTGGAGTGAGGCAATTCGCCCGAATACCAGGATGCTGTTTCTGGAGACGCCATCCAACCCGATGACTGAAATTGGCGATATGGCCGCACTTTCTGACATAGCGCATCAAAATAATGCGATCCTGGTCGTTGATAACTGCTTTTGCACGCCGGTATTGCAGCGTCCATTGGAGCTGGGCGCGGACGTGGTGGTGCATTCGGCGACAAAATATATCGATGGCCAGGGGCGCTGTATGGGCGGCGCCGTTGTTGGCAGCAAGCAGCTTGTCGGCGAAGATGTGTATGGTGTGTTGCGCACTGCCGGCGCGACCATGAGTGCCTTCAACGCCTGGGTGTTTCTCAAGGGTCTCGAAACACTGCAATTGCGCATGCGCCAGCATTGTGAAAATGCACACAAACTTGCCGAATGGCTGGAGCGGCAACCCGGCGTCGAGCGTGTCTACTATCCGGGGCTGGACTCACACCCGCAGAAGGCACTGATGCAGCGGCAGCAGGCAGCGGCGGGTGGAATCCTCTCGTTTGAGCCTGTCGGTGGGCAGCAGGCGGCATGGCGTATCATGGACAGGCAGCGGCTGATGTCGATAACAGCCAACCTGGGTGATACCAAGACGACCATCACGCATCCCGGCACAACAACCCATGCGCGTCTCACGGACGAAGAGCGCAAAGCTGCTGGAATCACCCCCGGACTGGTGCGGATTGCGGTCGGACTGGAGAATGTCGAGGACCTGATTGCGGATCTGGACCTGGCGCTAAAAAAATAAAAAACAAAGCGGTTGACGGCTTCTGAAAAGTCCCTATAATACGCCGCTCGCATCGCATTGAAGTCGCCAAATAAGCGCTGAAATGCGGCGTCATCAAAAGATTGCGATGGCTGTTTAAGGCGTCTTTTTTAAGTCAGATAATTAAATTAGATGTTGACTGCGAGGGGGGTGGGGTATAAACTTCCGCTTCTTTGTCGCACGATGTGCGGCGAGCTCTTTAACAATTTAATCA
>JAUVEG010000270.1 GCA_030594925.1 Gammaproteobacteria bacterium | reverse complement strand
GTGAAGCCATCACGCCATGCACCAGCGCAGCTGAAGAGGGAGATGCGAATGCCCAGACCACTCTTGGTGAAATCTATGACCACAGCAAGGGGGTTGCCGCTGATGCTGCGCAGAGCGCCAGATGGTGGGAAAAGGCAGCGGCACAGGGCCACCTGCCCGCACAGAATCTGCTGGCGCTGAAATATTACTATGGCGGCACAGTATTTGGCCCCGAGGAGGGATGGAAGCAGGATTACAACAAGGCGATGGAGATCTGGCGTTCCAGCGCCGAGCGGGGAGAGCCTACATCCCAGTTCATGCTGGGGGAGATGTACAAACTGGGACAGGGAGTTGCCCGGAACCCCGAAACGGCTTATGCCTGGTTCATGCTCTCTTCACAGGGGGGCTACAAACTGGCAACCGATGGCGCCATGGAGATGTCACGCAGCATGACCCCGCAGCAAAAACAGCAGGCAAAGCAGTTGTTGGATGACTATACCCTGCTCTTCAGCAAAAAGCCGGTTACACAATAATCAAAACGTAATGCCTCATTAATACCCCGTGCATGATCGCGGTCAGAAGACCGCTCCTACGGATCGATATGACGTCAGACGTAGGAGCGGCCTTCCGGCCGCGAAATGCATGCATGCATGCACGGGATTATCGAGAAGTCACATCAAAACCCTACGGTGTTTTTCGTGCATTTCGTGGTAAAAAATCTGTGTCTATCTGTGTTCATCTGTGGAAAAAAACAGTAACAATCAACCTGAAAGCTTCTCTCGCAGCAGCGCATTCACCTGCTGCGGATTGGCCTTGCCTTTGGATGCCTTCATCACCTGGCCGACGAAATAGCCGAGCATCTTCGGCTGTTTCTCCGCATCCGCCTGGCGGTAGTTCTCCACCTGCTGCGTACTGTTTGCGATCACTTCATCAACGATTGCCTCGATAGCGCCGCTGTCCGTGATCTGCTTCAACCCCTTTGCTGCGATGATTTCGTCCGCGCTACCATCACCACTCCACATCGCCTCAAACACCTCTTTGGCGATTTTTCCGGAGATGGTATTGTCCGCCATGCGTTTGATCAGCCCGCCGAACTGCTCTGCAGAAACAGGGGAGATGGCGATATCCAGCCCTGCCTTGTTGAGGGCGGCTGAAAGCTCTCCCATGACCCAGTTAACGGCAAGCCTGGCATCACCACCAATGGTTGCAGTCGTCTCGAAATAGTCAGCCAGCTCACGGCTGCCGGTCACTGTTATTGCATCCTGTGGTGAAAGTCCTAAATCAGTCTCGAAGCGGGCGCAGCGTACATCCGGCATCTCCGGCAGAGCGGCTACGGCATCTTTGATAAAGGCGTCATCGAGTTCAACCGGCAGCAGGTCGGGATCCGGGAAATAGCGGTAGTCATTGGCCTCCTCCTTGGAGCGCATGGAGCGGGTTTCATCCTTGTCTGAATCATACAGACGCGTCTCCTGCACCACCCTGCCGCCCTCTTCGATGAGCTCGATCTGGCGTTCGACCTCATAGTTGATGGCGCGCTCAAGAAAGCGGAACGAGTTGATGTTCTTCAACTCGGCGCGCGTACCCAACTCCTGCTGTCCAAGCGGCCGCACCGAGACATTGGCGTCACAGCGAAACGAACCCTCCTGCATGTTGCCGTCACTGACGCCCAGATAACGCACGATCTGGTGAATCTTTTTTGCATAGATGACCGCCTCTACGGCGGAACGCATATCCGGCTCGGAGACGATCTCCAGCAGCGGCGTTCCTGCGCGGTTGAGATCGATCCCTGTCATACCGTGAAAATTTTCGTGCAGCGACTTGCCGGCATCCTCCTCCAGGTGAGCACGGGTCACACCGATGATTCTGCTCTCTCCATTTTCCAGCGTAATCTCCACCTCTCCCGGGCCGACAATCGGAAATTCAAGCTGACTGATCTGGTAACCCTTTGGAAGGTCGGGATAGAAGTAATTTTTACGGTCGAACACCGAGCGCCGCCCGATCCCGGCGCCGATTGCCGTACCGAACATCACCGCCTTGCGCACCGCTTCAACATTCAACACCGGCAGTACCCCCGGCATTCCCAGATCGACCAGGCACGCCTGGCTGTTCGGCTCAGCGCCAAACGCGGTCGATGCGCCGGAGAAGATCTTGGAGCTGGTCGATAGCTGGGTATGAATCTCGAGTCCAATGACTGTTTCCCACTGCATGATCACACCCCCTCCGGCAGTTGCTGATGCCACTGCGTCTGCTGCTGAAACTGGTGCGCCGCGTTCAGCAGACGCGCCTCGTCAAAATAGTTGCCGATAATCTGCAGACCCACCGGCATTCCACCGACCGGGGCGCAGGGAATCGAGATCCCCGGCAATCCGGCCATGTTGGTAGCGATGGTGTAGACATCGGAGAGATACATGGAAACCGGATCATCCGATTTTTCACCCACGCCGAAAGCCGTGGTGGGAGAAGCCGGCCCCATGATCACATCGACCTCTTCAAATGCCTGCTTGAAATCGTCCGAGATCAGATGGCGACACTTTTGCGCCTTGAGATAGTAGGCGTCATAGTAGCCGGCAGACAACACATAGGCTCCGATGAGAATACGCCGCTTGACCTCCTCACCAAATCCCTCTGAACGGGAACGCTTGTAGAGATCTTCAAGATCAACCGGATTGTCACAGCGATAACCAAAACGCACCCCGTCGAAACGCGACAGGTTGGAGGAACATTCAGCCGGCGCAACCACGTAATAGGTTGCCACAGCGAGCCCGGTATTCGGCAGCGTGATCTCACGCACCTCTGCACCCATGCTTGTATAAACCCCGATTGCCTGTTCAACGGATTGACGCACACCGGCATCCAGCCCCTCGTCAAAATACTCTTTCGGCAGGCCGATCTTCAATCCCTGCAGTGACGCATTCAGTGTCGCAGAGTAGTCGGGGAGAGGCTGCTGCATACTGGTGGAGTCGCGTTGATCAAATCCCGCCATTGCCTGCAGCATCAACGCCGCATCTTCGGCGCTGGCTGCCATCGGCCCCGCCTGATCCAGGCTGGAGGCAAAAGCGATCATGCCGTAGCGCGAAACACGCCCATAGGTC
>JAUVEG010000232.1 GCA_030594925.1 Gammaproteobacteria bacterium | reverse complement strand
GCTCTTCTCGCTGGTGATGCTCGACCGGCTCGATCAGAAAGTCCAGCAGCAACTCAACCGCAACCTGGCGGCGGGGCTGGTGCAGGATCAGCGCATCGTGCATGACGGCAGCATCGATCACGAGGCGATGAAGCATACCTTCATGCAGTACATGGTGATCAACCCGGCGATCGAGATCTACTATCTCGATATGCAGGGGAGGATACTCTCCTATTCAGCGGATCCAGGCGTAGTCAAACGCAACAGCGTCAGCCTGGATTCCATTCACGCGTTTCTCGATGGCAAGCCGATGTTTCCGCTGCTCGGTGATGATCCGCGCTCGCATGAACGGCGGAAGCCTTTTTCGGTCACGCCGATACCGGATGCCGATCATGCGCAGGGCTATCTCTACGTGGTGCTGCAGGGGGAGGAGTATGCAGCAGCCTATCAACTGCAGAGTCAGCGCTATCTGTTTGTGCTGGGCGGCGCGGCCCTGGCGGCAAGCCTGCTGTTGGGTCTGCTGACCGGATTGTTCATCTTTAACCGCCTCACGCGGCGGCTGAATTCGCTGCAGCAGCGGGTTACCACTTTCGCGGAGTCTGATTTTCACACTGCGGATCTGTTCCATGAACATCCCTCCATGCAGGGGGACGAGATCGATCGGCTGGAGGCGCAGATTGCGCAGATGAGCCGTCACATTGCACGGCAATGGTCCAAACTGAAACATAATGATCAGGCACGGCGGCAGATGTTCGCCAGCATCTCACATGACCTGCGCACACCTCTGGCGTCGATCCAGGGCTACCTTGAAACTGTGATGCTCAAGCAGCAGCTGAGTGACGAGCAGCGTGATCACTACCTGGGAATTGCACTGAAGCAGACGCATCGATTGCAGAAGCAGATCGATCAGCTGTTTGAGTATGCGCGGTTGGAGGCCAATGAGAGGCAGCTGCAAGTCGAGGATTTTTCCATCCTCGAGCTGGTTTACGATGTCGTCAACAAGTTCAGTATCAGGGCGCAGCAGCAGGGGATTCGACTCTCTGTCGAGGAGGGCGCCGAGAACCTGCATGTGATTGCTGACATTGGCCTGGTCGAGTCGCTGCTGGATAATCTGATCGACAATGCCCTGCAGCATACCCCCTCTGACGGAGAGGTGTGCATCGATGTCGGCACGGATGACATGCAGGTATTGATCAGCGTGATAGACAGCGGCCCGGGAGTTCCGGAGCCGCAGCGGGCGAAGATATTCGATCATTTTTATCGTGCCGACAATGCCAGCCGCAGCGGTGAACACGCGGGACTCGGGCTGGCGATCGTGAAGAAGATCATCGAAATGCACCGGCAGCAGATCCGGGTTGACAGCCCGCCTGGCGGCGGTGCCGCATTTGCATTTACCCTGCAGTCCGGTGGCGCCACATAATCGTAGGAGCTGCCCTCTGGCAGCGATCAAGTCTGGAATACCATCGCGGTCAGAAGACCGCTCCCACGCTTGGGGATAGCACGCACTGTAGGAGCTGCCTTCCGGCAGCGATCAAGCCTACAATGTCATCGTGGTCAGAAGACCATTCCCACAATACTTGAGGAAGCACGATCCTGTTGGAGCGGTCTTCTGGCCGCGAATTGCGGGGGTTGCAAGATTGCACCACGAATGAATCTACCGTAGCATGCAACAAACACTCATGGAGAGTAACTTTGAAAGGATGCAATCAACACCCCCATGCAAAACTTTTACGCAAAGGCCGTTACAGTGAAGCTGGCCGCATCTACCTGATCACGACAACCACGCATCTGAGACTATGTTGGTTTGATAACCTGTTCAATGGGAGACATGTTGTATGTGCTCTCCAACAGGCAGAACATCAAGCACAGACGCTTGCTTTTGTTGTGATGCCTGACCATCTCCACTGGCTGATGCAACTCGGTGACAACACCGATTTATCCGGGGTTGTCAGGTCAATAAAATCAGCCAGTGCTCGTACGCTAAATTTGTCACTTGGGCGGAGAGGGAGAATCTGGCAATCCGGTTATCACGATCATGCATTAAGGAGTGACGAGGATGTGAAGCATATTGCAAGATATGTGGTTGCAAATCCTTTGCGTGCAGGATTGGTTGAATCAATAGGTGATTATTCATTGTGGGATGCAGTATGGTTGTGATATCGCGGTCAGAAGACCGCTCCTACGCTTGGGGATAGCACGAACTGTAGGAGCTGCCTTCCGACCGCCAGGGATGGCGGAAGTGCCGGATATGCAGGAGCATTTTTCGGCCGGCAGCGATCAAACGATTGATCGAGATCACCAGCCGATCTCTTTGGCTGTCACCGGTCCAACCATGCAGCTCTTCAATGAGGCGGGCATCTTGACCCTGTTCTCACTCAACGGAATGCGCCCGGCCATGATTTCAGCCCTGCTTTGCGGGTAGAGTGGCTGCTTGTCGGGATCGGCGAAACCCTGCGGAAACTGCGCCAGCAGGGTTGCATAATCATATTTGTCCGAGGCTCCCAGCGTGTGCAGCAGTTCATGGGTCATCACTACAAGATTTCGCGAACGCATGCTATGTGCGGCAAACACGCGTGAGATGCTGATGCGGCTCTTCTGCAGACCAAACGAGTTTTCAAGCGTTCCCTGTTGATCGCCATGCGCGAAATACTCGATAAAGAGCCGGATATCGGGGCGCGGACCCTGATTAGTGTCAACCTGCCAGGCCCACCAGCGCATCTTCAGGCTCCACAGGGCAATCAGCAGCGGATTTTCATCGACAGCGGGCGTTGCCGGCGGCGGTGTCGTCACCTCGTCGGCCAGGTGCAGCGTAACTGGACGCTCGATGGCGACGCCATGGCGCTTTGCTTCGCGTTGCATAAAGCGGTTAATGGGTGAGAAATCTTTTACCGCAAGTCTGCTGATGCGATCGGCGCTGAGTTGACTGCCGTCACCATTGAGCGGATAGATGACGATCCATAACGGGTGATCCCAGTCGGTGGTGCGCTTGATTCCCAGCCAGGTGTTGAGGGCGACTCCTGCCAGGATGATCAGCAAAATGGTGATGCGGATTTTTCGAAAGGTGATGTTCATATGGTTATTTCGCGGTCAGACGGCCGCTCCCACGATGAACTCTGCTAATCTGTAGGAGCGGTCGTCTGACCGCGATTAACCTCATCCCGGCCTGCCGATCTCTTCAATCTTGATGCGCCACTCATTGGGGCCGGTCTCATGGATTGACTCCCCCCTGGCATCGACTGCAACGGTGACCGGCATCTCCACCACCTCGAATTCACGGATGGCCTCCATGCCGAGCTCTTCAAAAGCAACCACGCGTGATGATTTGATCGCCTTTGAAACCAGGTAGGCTGCACCGCCGACAGCCATGAGATAGACGGCGCCATGTTTCCTGATGGATTCACGGGCTGCGGCGCCGCGCTCGGCTTTTCCCACCATGCCGATGAGTCCCA
>JAUVEG010000268.1 GCA_030594925.1 Gammaproteobacteria bacterium | reverse complement strand
CGCGGGAAAGACACCGGTTGAGAGGTAGCGGTCGCCACGGTCGCAGATGATCACCACCACTGTGGCTTCGGGGTTTTCGATGGCAACTTTGATCGCGGCATGCACTGCACCGCCGGAGGAGACTCCTGCAAATATACCCTCCTCTGCCGCCAGCCTGCGCGTCATCTCTTCCGCCTGCTGCTGACTCACATCGAGCTCACGATCAACGCGGAACTTCTCAAAAATTGTCGGCAGATACTCCTCCGGCCAGCGGCGAATTCCCGGGATGCTGGAATCTGCATCTGGCTGTACGCCAACAACCTGGATCTCCGGGTTGACCTCCTTGAGATAACGCGAAGTCCCCATGATGGTGCCGGTGGTTCCCATGGCGCTGACAAAGTGGGTGATCTCTCCTTTGGTATCACGCCAGATTTCAGGAGCGGTGGTTTCATAGTGTGCGCGTGGATTGTCGCTGTTGGCAAACTGGTTCAGAAGGAAACCCTCTCCATCAGCCGCCATTTGTTCAGCCAGATCCCTGGCCCCCTCCATACCCTGCTCCTCGCTCACCAGTAGAATCCCGGCGCCATAAGCCTTCATGATGGCGCGCCGCTCCAGGCTCATATTCTCCGGCATAATCAGTGTCATGCAATAACCCCTGATTGCAGCCACCATAGCCAGTGCAATCCCGGTGTTGCCACTGGTCGACTCAAGCAGGCGGTCTCCCTGCTTGATCTCGCCACGACTCTCTGCGCCGCGAATCATAAACAGCGCCGGTCGATCCTTTACAGATCCGGCCGGATTGTTGCCTTCGAGTTTGACCAGCACCCTGCCCGCTCCCTTGGGAACAAGCCGGGATAACTGCACCAGCGGGGTATTTCCAATAGTCTGCTCAATTGTTTGCGTCATCAATCAACCCTTCAACAACAGTGTAGTGCGCCATAAGCGCAACATTCGACGCCTTTTCGTGCGGCGCAATGCCCGTTGGTTATTGCGCCCTACGCCCTAAAACGTAAAACCTAAAACATAAAACTTATTACTTCAACCACATGCAGTGGCCATCTGTCTGCTGCTGCAGTCGATTCAGATACTCCTCGTGCGCCTGCAGATCGTCGGCATCGACTGACATCAGCACAAGTTCCCCTTCAAGATGGATGGTTCTATGGTGTTTGCTGTCAGTTGCATCAGCGTCTTCTCCGTCAAGCAACAGACTCTCCTGACCACCTGTCATTACCAGGTAGACTTCCGAGAGGATCTCGGCATCCAGCAGCGCGCCATGTTTATCGCGACGGCTATTATCAATTGTGTAGCGGTCGCACAATGCATCGAGGCTGTTGCGTTTGCCGGGATGCTTCTTCCTCGCCATCACCAGGGTGTCGACAACACTGCTGATCTCTTCAATAAGCGGTTTCTGCTGCTGCAGACGCTTCAACTCATGATTCAGAAAGCCCACATCAAAGGGGGCGTTATGAATGACAAGTTCTGCCCCGCTGAGATAGCTGATCAGATCTTCGACAATATCCGCAAAGCGCGGTTTATCCTCGAGGAATTCATTGGTGATGCCATGCACCGAGATGGCGCCTGCATCGATCTTGCGGTCGGGTTGCAGATATTGATGAAAATTGTTTCCGGTGAGGCGGCGATCAACCATCTCGACGCAGCCGATCTCGATAATGCGGTGATCCTGCTGTATCTCCAGCCCGGTGGTTTCCGTATCAAGGATAATTTGACGCATATTTCACTCTTCTAAAGCTACAACTCCCTCTCCCGCAGGTGAGGGTTGGGGTAAAAGGATTTCCTGCATTTTTCGATCATAAGTTCACTTCTACAAAATACCAACATCTCTACAAATGAGATAAATTTCAATATTAACTCTCGCAAAGACGCCAAGCACGCCAAGAAACCCCTTTGCGATCTTGGCGTCTTTGCGAGAGAAAAGAATCTTTTTCATGCCTCGTCAGTCTGAGGCCTGATTTTGCTAGATGTTGGAGTAGACTAACCATTATTTATAGTTCATCAATCCCTTGGTTCGCCAGTTCATCGGCGCGTTCATTTTCAGCATGACCGGAGTGACCCTTGACCCATTTCCATTCAACCTGATGCGACGCCGCCAGCTGGTCAAGCTGTTTCCACAGGTCGGCATTTTTTACAGGTTTTTTATCCGCTTTTTTCCAGCCCCTGCGCTTCCAGTTCTCTATCCACTGGGTGATTCCCTGTTTGACATACATGGAGTCGGTCGTCACTGTCACCCTGCACTCTCTTTTCAGAGCCTGCAGCGCCCTGATTACAGCTGTCATCTCCATGCGATTGTTGGTGGTCTCTTTTTCACCGCCAAACAGCTCTTTTTCATGGTCGCCATAACGCAGTATGGCTCCCCAACCGCCTGGCCCCGGGTTGCCACGGCAGGCGCCGTCTGTAAAAACTTCAACTGTCATCATGAATCCCGCGTGTCGTTGGAGCAGCAACTCCATCTGTTGTAATTCGTCTGTTGTACCACTGAAATGATGGCCTGAACGGTGTCAGTGTGGCAACATTTTTCACAGCCTGTATTGCATAGACCCCACCTGACGAAGGCCACAGCTTTTGACCGCCGCTCTCCAAAAAACTCATCTTCTCCAGTGCTGACTGCTTCTGCAGCGGAGGTCGAAAGGCGAAATATCTCTTCTTTTCAACCTCCATTCCCAACAATGACAACCACTCGGTTAACTGGCGGCAACCAACCTTCAAGTGGCCGCTCACCTGGCCGTGGGATTTGCGCCGTCCCAGCATCCGCCACACGCCGAGCAGACTGTATGGATTAAATCCAAAAATAATGACGCGTCCTTCCGGAATCAATATACGTTCAACCTCACGAATCAATCTGCGGGGATCCTCTGCTCTGTCCAGAGCGTGAAAAAGCACAACCAGGTCAATGCTGTCACTCTTCAGCGGAAGCGCAGACATTGTAGTAAGAATATCGCATTGCAATTGATCGACGATGTCTGAATGGTTCATCCAGATACGTTGGCGGATATGGCTCTGCTGTGCATAGCGATCCCAGATTTGCATGCGGGTGCCAATCAGCACCATGCGATAGCCAAACAGTTGTGACAACCACTCTCTCAGCAATT
>JAUVEG010000120.1 GCA_030594925.1 Gammaproteobacteria bacterium | reverse complement strand
GGAAAATATATTAACAAGCTGAATAGTTGCATTTTAAAAGTGACTCTCGCCAGGACGCCAGGAACACAAAGGTTTTTCTTTGCGAACTTTGCGCCTTGGCGAGAGAAAATGTTTTTTCATGCCTTGTTCTGTCTGCTCAGGACTCCGCGTGTTTGTTCTTGAAGCGGTGTATCAGGCGACGGTCGCGTTTACCCGGGCGTCCAGCCGGTCTGGAGGTGTCGGCAGCGCGTAGTATGCGCTGCTGCTCGATCACTGCTTCACGGCGGGAGGTGCTTTCGGCCTCTTCAATATAAAAGGTTTTCGCCTCGGATGCAGGGCGGCGCTGTTTTGGAATCACCACCACTTCGATATTCCACTCCAGAGCCCCTTTGTGAATACGCAACGAGGAGCCGGGCTTGACCTCCCTGCCGGGTTTGCTGCGCTGGCCATGCAGATGGACTTTGCCGCCGTTGATCGCCTCGCAAGCGAGTTTGCGGGTTTTAAAGAAGCGCGCCGCCCATAGCCATTTATCGAGGCGCATACTGTCAGGTGACTGCATCTTCCTCAATTTCATCACCAAAACCGAGCAGGTCGTTGAGTTTGCCGTCCATCTCCAGCGCAGCCATGTCATCGAAGCCGCCGACATGAAAATCATCAATAAAGATCTGCGGCACTGTACGCCGTTTGCTGAGTTCCACCATTTGTGTCATCTTCGAGTGATCCAGATCGATCCTGATCTCCTCATATGCAACACATTTGCGGCTCAACAGATCTTTGGCGCGTACGCAATAGGGGCAATAAGCAGTGCTATAGACAACAACTTTGGGCATTCTTACACCTGAAAAAAGAGAGAGTAAAAAGAGAATTGGGGCAATCCTAACAGCGCACTGTAATAACGTCCACAATTGGATGTCATGGCGTCTGTTGAGGTTCGAAAGAGCGGCATCCGGGATTCATTATGCTATATACTGAAGGAGAACCAAAATGAAATCAGCTATAGAGGAGAATTGAGATGTTTTTACGAGACAGTAAAAGTAGTGACCTGGTGGAAATCACCGATGTGAGTGCGCTGTTTGACCCGAATAAAAATGATGTCTCCGGTCGTTTTCATGCCGGAGAGGAGATGCAGGATGTCAAAGCCTTCAGCAAAGCTGGTTTGGCTTTTCCGTCAGGGGAGTCTCTGCCGCGTTGCTGGGTTGATGCGCATTATCGGGAGTGATGCGTTTCGTTTCTCAGAAGGGATCGAAAAACCCCGTGTTGCATTTAACTCCGCCAATGCGGGCGCAATGCAATGCGCTAGCGCTTATTGCACCCTTCTACAGTTTTCCCTCCGCCGCCAGGTTCATAAAGCTTTCATTGAAGCGCAACTTGATATTCTTCTTGTCGCCAATCGACTTCTCACCGGGAAAAGCGATACCGATAAAGCTGGCGTCAGCTGCACCGGCTCCGAGGAGTCCATGCTCAAAAGAGAATGATGCAACATGTTCCATGGTCTTGATCAACTCTTCACTGCGGCCGAATTTGACTGCTTCCGCAGCATCATAAAACATGCGTGTGGTCTCCAGCTGCGCATTGAATCCGGCAAGGTCTGTACCTGAGGCTCTGGCCATGTGAGTACGTGCGGCAATCGCTTTTTCATCGGTTTGTGACATGGCAGCCATGATTTCATACCATGCGCCGGTTAGAGCCATTCCAAGTTTTGGATTCTCTTTAAGTGTCTCGGTGTTGACAACCATCAAGTCGATGATTTCACCGGGGATCCGGCTGGAATCAAATACATTGTGAGTGTCAGGCAAGGCAAGAATCTCTCTTAGCAGCGGATTCCATGTGACCGCGGAGGTGACGTCTTTGGAGGTGAATACGGAGACCATGTCTGCATCAGAGGTGTTGATCACCTTGATATCACGTTCTCTCAGGCCAACACTCTCAAGTCCGCGAGCCAGCAGGTAGTGGGAGACCGAGAGTTCAACAAGATTGACTTTTTGTCCTTTGATATCAGCAAGAATGGACTTCTCCTTGAGGACGATGGCGTCATTCCCGTTTGAGAAATCCCCGATAATCAGTGCTGTCGAGTCGATGCCGCCCGCTGCAGGAATCGTCAGGGCATCCATGTTGGTCATGGTGCAGGCGTCAAAAGCTCCTGCTGTATACTGGTTGATTGATTCAATATAGTCGTTGATCTGGACGACTTCTATTTCGATATCATATTTATCAGCCCATCTCTTGACGATGCCTTGCTGATGAGCGAATTCCCACGGCATCCATCCGACATAAATGCTCCATGCAATGCGGAATTTATCTTTTGCATAGACAGGTGTCGTGAAAAACAGGGTTCCCAGCAGCATTATCAGGCTGCAGAGGGTCATGCGAAAGAGGAGTCTGGAACGCTTGCGTTTGGCAGTCATGTGCTCATTTTTCCTGTTGTTATTAAGGGAGGTCATGGTTACAAGATTGTGAGTGGAGGTTCTTTGATAGCTGTGTTTGTAGCATAAAATGTCTCGCTGAACAATATTTGTAAATGCCCCGGGCGTACTTTTATTTGATACCGGGGCAGGGGCGGCGAACGCATTTTGTCCTGCCAGATACGCATGATGCACTTGTTTTTACACGAATTTGGGCTCTTGCAAAACTCCCGGAAGCTCTCATTTCGACTGAAAAGGGAAATCTTAACTCATTGATAAATAAGATCTCTCACGTTCGTTCGAGATGACACAATTCACTATTTTCGAGTTTTGCAAGATGCTCAATTTGATTCCGTTTATGTGAAAAGAGTACCGCAAAGTTGTTGATTTTTTTGACAAAGGGAGTGTACATAGTTAGTATTGCGCGTTTATGTCATCACGCCTTCCAAAACAGATTGATCCATGGCGGGTCTCTGAGCAGGGACTATCATATACAGGAGTTGTAGAACTTTCTGATTTTCCCCGTCTTGCCCCATTGCTGATTCGTCTGCAGGGGCACGCCAGCTATATTTTTCGCTTTTCCCGTGACGGCCTTGGGCGACCACTGGCAGCGGGGCATGCAGAAGCAACATTATGGCAGACCTGTCAACGCTGTTCGCAGCCTGTGGCTATTCCGGTTGATTCTGATTTTCAGCTTGTTGTGGTTGAGGGTCTGGACGAAGCTGCTGCGTTGAGTGAAGATTTTGACCCTCTGATGGCGGATGACGCAGAGATTAATCTGCTGGATCTGCTCGAAGATGAGTTGCTGCTGTCGCTGCCTGTCGTTGCACGGCACGAAGAGTGTCATGCCTGGAAGTTTGATGATGAACCGATTGCTGTAGAGTCGCGGGAGAATCCCTTCCGGATTTTACAGAAACTGAAACATTAGTTATAAGTGGCCAATTTCTTTACATAATGAGTCAAATTTCAAAAATGACTCTCGCAAAGGCGCAAAGCTCGCCAAGAAAAACCTTTGCGGTCTTGGCGTCTTCGCCTACAGGGATCGTAGGTGAGGGGCGTGAGCAGGACGCGGAAGCTTGGCGAGAGAAAATAATCTCTTTCATGATTCGTCAGTGTGAGACTTGGTCTTGCTAGAATTGAAACGCAGAAATTAACTGTTACCTATAAACCCTCGCAGGAGAGGAAAATGGCTGTACAAAAAAGTCGTAAAACCCCGTCAAAACGTGGCATGCGCCGCTCGCATGACTCACTCAAGAGTGAAACCCTGTCTGTCGACCAGACATCAGGTGAAACTCATCTGCGTCACCATGTGACCGCCGATGGTTTCTATCGTGGCCGCAAGGTCATCGATAGAGGTTGATTCCGGTGTGACGCTGCTTTCCTGATTTGGATGCCGGCCACAGATATTGGCGGTTTTTTCAACAGCAGGAGATCAGCGGGAACTGAAACGGACGTTCAGATTTTGCTTGGAAATAACTGCATCTAGTGATGATCATCTGATGAGTAAACCTATCCGCATTGCTCTGGATGCAATGGGTGGAGACCATGGGGTCTCTGTCATTGTTCCGGCTGCCTGTGCTTATGTGGCTGCAGACCCCGATGTGGAGTTGATTCTTGTCGGTCTTGAAGATGCGATCCGCGAACAGCAGCCGCTGCTTCCCGAGCGGGTCAGCATTCATCATGCATCGCAGGTTGTGGAGATGCATGACCTGCCATCCCATGCATTGCGCAGGAAAAAAGATTCGTCGATGCGGGTTGCAATCAACCTGGTTAAACAGGGAGATGCGGATGCCTGTGTCAGCGCCGGCAACACCGGCGCACTGATGGCAACGGCGCGTTTTGTGCTGAAAATGCTGCCGCATGTTGATCGTCCGGCCATCATCACCGCGCTTCCCAATACCTCGACCCGGACATGGGTGTTGGATCTTGGCGCCAATGTCGACTCAAGTGAGCACCAGTTGTATCAGTTCGCAGTGATGGGATCAGAGCAGGTTGCAGCACTCAGCGATATTGCGAAACCGCGGGTGGGGCTGCTGAATATCGGTGAGGAGGAGATCAAGGGGAATGTGCAGGTCAAAAAAGCCAACGAGTTGCTGAATCAAAGCGACCTCAACTATGTGGGCTTTGTCGAAGGGGACAATATTTTCGATGGATCCGTGGATGTTGTTGTTTGTGATGGTTTTGTCGGAAATATTTCGCTAAAAAGTTCCGAGGGGGTGGCAAAAATGATTCGTCACTTCCTCAAGCAGAGTTTCCAACGCAATCTGCTGTCGAAACTTGCAGCAGTGATTGCGATGCCTGTACTCAAGTGCTTTGCAGAAAGGATCGACCCACGTCGTTATAATGGCGCTACCCTGCTGGGACTGAACGGCATTGTGATCAAGAGTCATGGTGGAGCTGATGAGCTCTCTTTTCAAAATGCAATCGGCATCGCCAAAAATGCGGTGGATCATAATATCCCGTCGCGAATTGCCAAACAGGTTGAAAGCCATCTTGAAGGGGTAAAAGAGGCATGACTTATGCCCGTATAGCAGGCACCGGTGGTTATCTTCCCGAGAAGGTTTTGAGTAACCATGACCTTGAGAAAATGATCGATACCTCGGATCAATGGATACGGGAACGCACCGGAATCAAAAAACGCCATATCGCAGCGGAAGGGGAGACAACCTGTGATCTGGCGGAAAAGGCGGCGCGCCTGGCGATGCAGGCGGCGGGGCGCTCTCCTGATGAAATCGATCTGATTATCGTAGCGACAACAACCCCGGACAAGATATTTCCCTCTACCGCCTGTTTGCTGCAGAACCGGCTCGATATT
>JAUVEG010000003.1 GCA_030594925.1 Gammaproteobacteria bacterium | reverse complement strand
AGTTTTCAACCTACCACCACCGCATAGATGCCTGGGATACACGCGCGGCAGTCGATGTTCTGGTTGATATATCCTCCCTTCTGAACCGCACTGATACCAAATCGGAAATCATCAAGGAACTGAAAAAGGATCTCAAAAGGCTTGAGAAAATCAGCAATACTTCAGATATCGACACCCAGCGTCTCGGCTCGGTGATGGACTCCCTGGAAAACGCGATTAGTGCTCTCTCCCAGATACCAGGGCCACTCGGTCAGTAATTAAAAGAGGATGGATTCCTGAAATATATAGCCCAACGCAACTCTGCGCCCGGCTGCACCTGTGCCTTCGACATGCCAAACTACCACTACTGGCTGCAACTCCCTGCCGAACAACGCATCGAGCAACTCAACACCTGGTTTCAACAACTGCAGGCGCTCAAACAGGCTGTCTCCCTGCTGGTCGAGATCATCCGTATCAGTGGCGTCAACAGACAAATCATCGCTTCAAGAGGCTTTTATCAGCAAAAACTCGAGGCCAACATCCCGGTGCAACTCATCCGCGTGACCATCCCTTTCGAATCATGCCTGATCGCCGAGATCAGCGGCGGCAAACACCGCTTCAGCGTACGCTTCATGGGCTTCGACGGCCAGATCGAACAACGCCCCGGGCAGGTTTATGAGGACATCCCTTTCGATCTCGCCATTTGCGTGATGTAGCCACCACCTATTGACAAATATCGATCAATCCGGAGGTGAGACTTTAGTCTCACATAAAGTCAAGCGTCAAACGAACTATTACGTAAATGCATAAATAACTATCATCAGACGCGCCCGAAAAACCCCTCATCCCGGTGCAGACCGGGATCCATACCAGCCTATGAATGCCGCATTCACTGGATACCGGCATTCGCCGGCATGACGGAGTGAAGGGGTTCTACGGGTAAGGGATGAGCAGGACGCGGAAGCTTCGTACCTCAGCACATCCTGTATCCTGGCCCCCCTGCCAAACAATTCCCCGGGATTGATTTCAGCGATCACGAATCGACAACACGCGCCTGGATAAGACCTCCCGATCTACTTCAGGCACACCGAACCTTGCACACTGATCCGGGAACTGCTCGACGGCCGCCAACACTTCATCAATCGCCCTGGAGGTCTCCTGTTTTGACAAGCCGAAATTTCTGCCCAGGTCATACAATGCAGCCATCGACGGTCGTGTTCCCGTGTATCCAAAGTGCAGCACATGCTCACGGTTGTCATTGATATCAGGCAGGAGATCAAAGGCTGGCGTCACTTCCCATCCATTTTCACCATGCAGCATCGCGAAATTCTTCAGGTGATCATCCGTATTTCCCAGCATGGCATTGAAGACGGCTTGCCGGTAGATTTGATGCAAATCCCTTCCCGGCGCATTTGAGATTCTACGTACGATATCAGCCATGTCCGCATAACCAAGGTGATAGAAGTGCTGTGCTCCCAGGAGGGTCTGCATGCTGACAACATGATTGCGTCCACCCTCTCCGGTCACATCAAAGCGCCTCACCAGCAGGGCCGCCCTCTCCCCCAGATCTTCCACCCGAAACTCGGGGACTGCAATCCCAGCCTCGCGGGCAGTCGCCATACTGGCCGCCTCCACACGCACCATATCGAAGCTATCCCGTGTCGAAGCCAGCTTGGCAATCCAGTCTACACCCGCTTCATCCTGCACCAGCACCTTGGGACGCGCGCCACCCGGCGAAGTTCCAGCCATGAAGAGTCGCATGAGGTCATCCATTGGCGCATCAGGATCAAGTTCATAACGTTCTGCAGCGGCCGCCAGCTGTGCGAGTTCCGGCAGCCGGGCATGCTCATTCGCATTTTCCCAGCGCTTCCCTCTGGTGTAGGCCAATGCCCCGAGAGCCCCTGGCCCCAGCAATTCAAGCAGATACGCCGGGCGCTGCTCCTGCCGGGGGACGTTGTAGCGGCGGCACAGGATCGCCCTGCCCCAGGCGTCAGGCAGAGAATCCTCAAATACAGAGTGAATGCCCGCGTGGGGATTTGCAGAATCCATGGGTTCAGACACCAACGGCAGATGCAGTGGATCCAATGCAAAAGCCTCTTCCCGGTTGAGATATTCCGGTGCATAGCGAAACTCCCCCTGCAAGCGTCCTCCCCGCTGCTTATCGGGTTCGGATACCAATAGCTCTCCTACCATGAAGGGAACACCGCCTGGTGGTCTGAGCCATACATTGAGATGAATCAAGCGTTGCCTCCCATCGAGTATTACTACCGATCAAACAGCGAGACTGGGAATATTCCGGATAGCTGTTCGAGTGATCCATACAGCCGAACAGCCCTGACCCACACCCCCACTGCAGTGCCTGGAGAACCCGACTCCATCCGCTGGTAGGTCAGCGTGGATACGCCGCATCGGGCTGCAGCATCCTTCTGACGATCACCACGACGTTTGCGACAAGCGCGCAGCCGTATTCCCAGCTCCTGCAGCGCCTCTTTTTCCTCTTCAATAAAACTAATCATAGTATGTATATTAGCCCATAATAGGCAATAATACATATTATAATTCGCTTCTGTTAGCCTGCCATTAGCTCAGATCCAGGTTGTAACAACACACTACGCACGTTGGACGCGACATACCCCTCCCATCTACTCAACCCGCAGGCAATGGACGCTGAACAATTTTTCAGTGTCTCTCCATACACGTTCAGATTTAAAGCCTGCGCTGATGGCAAGTTGCTGGAACTGCTCCAGGGTGTATTTGTAGGAGTTTTCCGTGTGGATGGTTTCACGCATGGAGAAGTTGAAGCTCTCTCCTGCGACTTTGACGCTCTGTGGTATTTTGCTGCGCAGATGCATCTCGATACGCCCCGGCTTTTCATTATAAAAGGCGTGATGTTCAAAAGATGATAGATCAAAATCGGCGTTCAGTTCACGATTGATGCGCGTGAGCAAATTGAGATTGAAATCCGCAGTAACTCCCTGGCTGTCATTGTAGGCGGCATTCAGCACCCCGGTGCTTTTAATCAGGTCGACGCCTATCAGGAGTGCACCGCCTGCGCCGAGAAGTTTTGCAGTACGCTGCAGTAAAGCCTGCGCCAGTGGCGGCTCGAAGTTACCAATACTGGAGCCGGGGAAAAAGGCCGCTTTGGGCATGGACTCCGGATAGTAGGGCAGCTCGAAATCATTTGAATAGTCGGCGCAAACGGCATGGATCTCCAGCCCGGGGGAGTGTTTTGCCAATATTTGCGCCGATTCACGCAGGTGCTCCCTGGAGATATCGATCGGCATATAGATCGCCGGGCGCAGTGCATCAAGCAACAGGCGGATTTTTTTGCTGCTGCCGCTGCCGAGTTCCAGCAGCAGGGAGTGCTCCCCAAGCAGTAACGCCATCTCCATGCCATGCTCCCGGATGATGGAGATTTCGGTGCGGGTTTGATAATACTCCGGCAGCTCGGTAATCCTGTCAAAAAGCCGGGAGCCGTGCTGGTCGTAGAAAAACTTAGGCGATATCGCTTTTGGCGTCGCGGACAACCCCGTGATGACATCCTCCCTGAAGTTTTCCAGGGGAGGATGCAGATCATAAAAAGTTAAATTGGGCATATTTATGATTGTCTCGAGCTGTGATTTGTCAGAAAAAGTAACGTCTTAAAAAAGCCCGTGCATGGCAACATGCCATAGGATGTGCTGAGTGAAACGAGGCGCATCGGTTTGGCACAGATATTGATGCGCCTCGTGCCTCTGCACATCCTATATGCTCGCAATGACGGCGTAACTTAGCGTGTAGGGCGCAATAAGCGGAGCGCATTGCGCCGCATGGAAAGGTGCAATGCGCTCCGCTTATTGCACCCTACGTCCCTTGAACTCCCCTCACCCTAACCCTCTCCCAAAAGGGAGAGGGGACCCATCGGCTGAATCTATTAAAACGGGCATCACTTGCAAGGCAAAAACTGGATCGTCGTCTCCATTTCGGTCAACACCTCCCTGATGGCGTTCACTGCATAATCGATATCTGCTTCAGTCGTGTGGCTGGAGAGAGAGAATCTCACTGCGCAGTGCGCATCTTCCGCGCTCATGCCCATGGCCAGCAGGGCGTGTGACGGGTCCGGTGATCCCGCCTTGCAGGCCGAACCGGATGAGAGCATAACACCCTTCTGGTCAAGCGCTACGACGAGAGACTCTCCGCGCAGCTTCGGCAGTGTGAGATTCAACGTATTCGGCAGGCGCTTGTCGGGATGGCCATTCAGGCGTGCCGCCGGTATCAGATGCATGATATCCGCATGCAGTTTATCGCGCAGACGACCTCTCTCTTGCGCCTGCCTGAGTTCCACCATCGCCAACTCCGCCGCTTTCCCCATACCGGCAATGGCTGCAACACTCTCCGTGCCGGCGCGCAATCCCATCTCCTGTTTGCCACCATGCACCAGCGGTTCCAGCTTGATGCCTTTTGCGACGTACAGAGCGCCAACCCCTTTGGGGCCGTGAAATTTATGCGCAGAGAGTGTCAGAAGGTCCACCCCCAGTTCGGTGATGTCGATATCAATCTTTCCGGCAGCCTGTACCGCATCGCAGTGGAACAGAACACCGCGCTCCCTGCACACTGCGGCCAGCTCTCTAATCGGGAACAGGGTTCCCACCTCATTGTTGGCCAGCATGATGGAGACCAGGATCGTATCTTCGCGGATCGCCTCCTGAAGAGAGGCAGGTTCGACACGGCCATGCGCATCTACCGGCAGATAGGTCACCGCGTAACCCAGCTTCTCAAGGAAGCGGCATGAGTTGAGTACAGCGGGATGCTCCACCGTGGTGGTGATAATATGCTTGCCCTTGTCGGCATGTGCAAAAGCGACTCCCTTGATGGCCAGGTTGTCGGCTTCCGAACCGCCGCCGGTAAAAAGAATCCTGCGTGGCCGGCAATGCAGCAGGCGTGCAACCTGGCGGCGCGCAGTCTCCATTCCTTCACGCGCCTGGCGTCCAAGTTCATGCAGGCTGGAGGGGTTGCCCGGGCGGCTGTCCAGATAGGGCAGCATCGCCTCGAGCACCTCGGCGGAGAGCGCTGTCGTCGCGTTATTATCCAGGTAGACCCTCTTTTTGGGCTTGTTTGGCTTGACCGGTTTGACTGCGATAGCGCCGCACACTCCCCCACTCTCATTCATCTGCTTCACAGCATCAGCAGTGCCATCTTCAACTTTGATGATGTCGCACAACAGGCATTTATAGACCGGGAAACCGGATATCTCATCGCGGTTGTCTAGATCAGTCAGCAGGTTGACATTGGACTTTTGCCACGCCTCCGGGCCGACAGGGCCACCGCCGCCCATGTTGGCTTCAATGGCGCCCTGCACGATATTATCCGTGACTCTCGCCCTGAAGCGCACGCCGCCGCGTGGTGTGCGCACCTCCACCAGATCCCCGGATTTGATATCGCGCGCCGCCGCATCGCTGGTGTTGATCTCGACGGCTGGCTCGGGATTGTCCCTCAACAATCCTTCGATGCCATGATGCTGGGAGCGAAAGTCTGTCTGCGGCCGGGCCCCGGAGTTGAACACCAGCGGATACTCCTGCAGCAGTTCGGGACTGGCGATGGGACCCTCTGTTGGCTCCCTGTATTTTGGCAATGGCTCGTAGCCGTAATCCTCCAGAATCGTTGACCATATTTCGAATTTTCCAGTCGGGGTGTCGAAACCCGGCTTGCCGTCAGGACGGCATGTGCCTTTTTCCCACTTCCTGTACTCCATCATGGGTGTCGGTATTTTCACCCATCCTCCGGCCTCTTTGATCTGCTCCTGTGTAAAGCCGGATCCCTCCAGAACGTGATCGATCAGATCCTCTTCTGTCTGCGGATAGAGATGGCCATATCCAAGCCGCTCCGCCAGATTCGCCATAATCAGGTAGTCGTTGCGCGCTTCGCCCAGCGGCTCGATGATCTTCTCCCGCAGCCTGAAGATGGAGCCGTAGGCCATGTAGGAGTCAATTTCGAACATGGTGGCGGCCGGCAGGAGGATATCCGCATACTTCGCATCGGCCGTCATTTGACGATCGATGCTCACCATGAAATCGAGTTTTCCCAGCATCTCCTCCCACACCGCTGTTTCAGGCCATGAGGTCAACAGGGAGGCGCCCTGAACGATCAACCCCCTGATCGGGTAGGGCTTGTCATGCAGGACGGCATCGATCAATCCGGTGGCGTGGGATTCATCCCGATAGCGGGTGTAGAGGGGAAACCGGTCACGCGCCACGGCCAGGTTGACATCCGGATTTGCAACATTGCCGCTGCGGTTTATGGGAAAGTGATTGCCCAGGCTGGAGAAGCACAACCCCCCTGGGACATCGAGCTGGCCGGCCAATGCCCAGATGGTGAAAACAGCGCGTATCGCCTGAATGCCGCTGTTCGAGTACTCCAGCCCGGTATACATAACAGGCGCAGCGCCTGTGGCATCGATGATCCGGCGGGCCAGTTTGCGGATCTCCCCGGCCGGCACACCGGTGATGTTCTCCACCACTTGCGGAGGGACGTGCTGGACGTAGGTGGAGAGTTCGTCAAAACCGTGGGTCCACTCTTCGACGAAGTTCTCATCATAAAGCTCCTCGTCGATGATCACTTCGAGGATGCCCAGCGCGAGGGCGCCATCCGTGCCGGGGCGAATTGGAATCCAATGCGCGCCGGTTCGTTCGACGGTTTCGGTACGACGCGGATCGATAACGATGATCTCTGCACCCCGTTTAGCGGCCGCTTCCAGGCGATGCATATCCAGCGGCGGTGAGTCGGTGGCCGGATTGGCTCCCCACACGACCAGCAGTTCGGCGTTCTCCATATCGATGAATAGATTCACCAGCATGCGGCCGAAAGTGACATGCGGCGCAATCATCGCGAACGAGACGTAGCATAACGCCCCGACTCCCATGGTGTTGGGTGAACCAAAGGGGAATAAAACACTCGATGCCGACGACACCGCCACCCCTTTCGGCTGAAAGATGTCGCACAGGGAGAGTTCAAAAGAGCCACGGCCTGTGTAGATGGAGACGGCCTGCGGTCCCCTCTCCTGCTTAATGCGATTGAGGTTTTCAGCGATGATATCGTAAGCCTCATCCCAGCTGATGCGCTCGAAATCATGGCTCCCCTTGGGACCGACCCGGCGCATTGGATATTTGAGGCGATCTTCAGAGTAGACGATCTCCGGCACATGCCTGCCGCGTTGACAGATCATGCCTAACGGGTGGTCGGGATCGGCGGCGATAGCGGTGATCCTGCCGTCCGCAAGCGTCAACTCCACCCAGCAACCAGCCGGGCAGATGCCGCAGATGCCTTTTTTTGTTGTTGTGTGTGGTTTCGTCATTGGGTCTTCACCGGGTCGATTAGTAGCAGGTCAACACTTCATAGGATGTGCTGAGGAACGAAGCGCGTCAATCACGATAGAATAGTGCCGCACCCACAGGCAACTCCTGCAAAAGCCTGTAACCAGCTGAATAGTTAGGGATGAGACAAATGGATTCCGGCTAAAAGCATGCCGGAATGACTGGGTTTTGCAAGCCCCTCAAGTAAACCCCTTGAAAAACTACTGAAGCTGTTGCTATTCAACAAACAATTGATAGACTGAGGGCAATAAAACCACCAAACACAGTTCGTGGAATTTCGTTATGGAACAACTGCCTCTTTTTTACAAATATCCAATCTGGGTCAGCGGTCTGGTTTTCCTGGTAACCCTGCTGCTATCAATGTGGGTTGGATACCTGATTGGCAGACACTATTATAACTCTTCAGACAAGCGTGTTAAACGGGGCAAAAGCGATGTGGTGCTGACCGGGTTATTTGCCTTGCTGGGACTTATTCTGGCATTTACCTACGCTTTTTCACTGAGCCGCGCTGATGCCAGAAAACAGGCGCTGGTAGGGGAGGCAAATGCCATTAGCACCGCTTTTCTGCGCGCGGATCTTGCGGCTGACCCTGTCAGGCGGGAACTTAAAACACTACTGCTGGAGTACGCCAAAACACGCGTAATCAGCGAGGATGATCTAACCGACGGGGATGTTTTGTATCAAAAAATAGAGAATTCACTGCGGATTCAGGAGAAGTTGTGGCCTGTCGCACTGAAGAGCATCGCCGCTGGCGTATCAGGACCAAAAGAGATCTCTATTCTTCACTCCATTAACGATGTCCTGGACGCCCATACCATGCGTATCGTCAATGGCTTTGACAATCTGCCTACTGCTGTTCTACTGCTGATGCTGACGATAGCTGCGGGCGCACTTGGTATTGCCGGATATAATTCCGGACTTGCAGGGCATCAGGATCGGTGGGGCCTGAGAGTATTATCACTTCTGCTGGCTATCGTCATGTTGTTGATCACGGACTTTGACCGCGCACACGCCGGTTATGTTCGCATTGACCAGCGGCCGCTGCTTCACACGATCAAAAGCATGCAGAGCCTCTTGCAAGCTCCCGAAACAGGTCATTCCCGCGAAGGCGGGGCTCCATAGAGCCAATAATTTACAGCTAAAAAGTGGTAAATATTCGGCCACGGCATCAGTCCTGATTTCAATCAGCTCCTGAATTATGGTGGATGTGCTATCGCTTATCCTCCCTACATTAATTTAAAAATAATGCATGGGGTTCTTGAGAAACATGGCGTGACGCAAAGTGGTCAATGTGCGCCATTTTCTTGCATCTTCCCCGGAGTGCTCTATACTGCAGGAAGATTTAACTGCAACTGCCGTTGTCACTTTCATCTGACTTGACATCAAACTGGAAAGGATTTTCCACACATGTGCATCTTTAACAAGGTTCACATAAAGCATCACTGAACGGAGTCTCATCGATGCAATTCAAACCCTGCTGTTTTCCAAACTCCACACGAAACGCCGGCTCCTCGCTGCTTGAAGTGCTGGTGACCATGGTGATTCTGTCGATCGGCCTGCTCGGCTATGCCGGGATGCAGGTGAGCAGTATGCGCTCGACCGAAACGGGGCGCATGCGCTCTGAAGTCATCGCCCTCGCCAGCGATATCTCCGACCGCCTGAAGGCAAACCGGCAGCAGGCAAATGCCGGGGCATATAACGGCAGCTTCTCTAAAAAACCTTTCCCACCCGACTGCGCCTCGAACGCCTGCACATCACAGCAGATGCGCAAGCAGGACCTGTCGAGCTGGTATGAGCGGCTCTCCACCCTGCCTGACGGCAAGGGCAATATCACAACAACCAGCATCACCATCGATGACGTCGATGCGACCCTGATAACTATCTCCCTGTGCTGGAATGAGGGGCGTGCTGCAGCGCCGAATCCCGCTTGTCCGCCTCGCACCGGCAATGCATTGCAGCTTTTCCAACTCAGGGTGCTGCTGTGATGGCGAATGATCTGAAATCAGACAACAGTGCGCAACAGGGCCTCACCCTGATCGAGATCATGATCGCACTGGTTATCGGCTCCGTGCTGATCGCCGGCGCGGGAAAGATCTTCATCAGCAGCAAGAGAAACGTCGGGGTCCAATTAAATCTGCAGCAGATTCAGGAGAATGCGCGCTATGCGCTCGATCTGATCAGCCGTGATCTGCGCCGCGCCGGTTATTTCGGAGGCTTGAACGGCATCACCGCTATCGAAGGCACATCCGCTCCGCTGGAGCCGACTGGAAAGTGTCCGCCTGGCAATGCATGGGGGCGCATGCTTGCCCGTCCTGTGTTCGGACTCAATGATACGAATAGTGGATATGCGTGCATCCCTGACAGCGACTATCTGCGTGGCGATATTGTTGTAACGCGCTATGCGCATCCTGTCGCTGTGACAGGAGCATTGTCTGACAAGCAGCTCTATTTGCGCTCAAACCTCACTGAAGGAGCTCTCTTCATTGGCTCAAAAAGTGATGAAAACCGGATCACCGAACCCGGCATCGTGCAAAAAATCATCTCACGCGCCTACTATATTCGCGCATCGACCACGCTCTGTCCTGACGGAAGCCAGCCGCCGGCGCTGTGGCGGGAGAGTCTTCATAGCAATGGACGCACTATCGCTGAAGAGCTGGTGACGGGAGTCGAGCAACTGCAACTTCAGTATGGCGTCATCGATTTCAATCCTGATAATGATATACAGAGTGATGGAGTCTCATACCGTTACCTGGATGCAGATCATGTCACCGGTTCTGTATGGAATGCACCATTCAATACTGCATCAGAGTGGAGAGAGTGGCTGGAGTTGACCTCAAACAGCGCGGCTCGCTCTGCGGTAGTTCTTGCAAGAGTATGGCTGCTGGTGCGCGCTGCCTGCACCGAGCCGGCTGTCGTCAATCGCCGTACCTACGCCATGGGCAGTCATCACTACGCCGTTGACGACCATTTTCGACGACAGTTGTACTCCACCACGGTGCAGCTGAGGAATTGAAGGAGATGAAAAATTCACACCACCTGTTCCGTCACAACCAGCAGGGGGCCGCACTTGCCATTGCCCTGATATTTTTACTCGTGATTGCACTCCTCGGCGCCCTGTCACTGAATACCTCGTTTCTTGAGTCGTTGATGGCAGGCAACAGTCAGTTTCAAAACAGGGCGCTGCATGACGCTGAATATCTTCTGCGCATCGCTGAAAAAGATCTCTCCAGTGTTGTCGCAAACGCATCACCCCTGCAGAGTCACTACCATCAACCCGGAGAGAGTGGAATAGACCCATCCTCAATTCAGTGGCCTGGCTGGAGTGGCGGCGCAGCTTCAAAAGTTGTCACGCAAGATGGTGTCAATGGCGCCTATACGATCGAATATCTCGGCCCCGTGTATGAGGACAGCGGCGAGAATATCGCCCTGGAGGAACAACCTGTAGTGAACAACAAAGCCTCCTACTACCTGTTCCGCATCTCAGCCCTTGCAACTGCCGGGAAGGGAAGCAAACGCATCGTTCAATCTATCTACAGGACATTGGAGGGAGCATCACCATGACGTTTTGTATGGACATAGGATGTGCTGAGGAACGAAGTGCATCAACTGCAAACTGATGACTGCCAACTTTTACAATGGGAACATCATGAAAAACGGATTTCAGAGATCTATCATAAAGGCAGCTATCATCAGCATGGCTGCAGTCATGGCAAGACCGCTTTTCGCCGACGCGGTGGTTGATCCGGCGACCCAGCCAATCTGGAATATCGCGCCGCTGGAACTCGCTGATTATGATCTGCGCATCAATTCAGGAACCAGCGCCTACCAGGTGTGGCATGAGAATATCGCCTGGTCCGGAGATCTGCGGGAGTGGCTCATCGACGCATCCGGACACAAGTCACCCGGAAAGTGGAGCGCCCGGGGGAGATACAATGCACTGGAAAAGCTGGCGTCTCCCTCCCCACCCTACTGGCAGCAGCGGGAGATCATCACACTCGATGGCAATGGTGCGCAAATACCCTTTCAGTGGGATCGACTGAGTCCCGCACAGCAGTCGGCCATCATTGCCAATCCGAATGATCCGGGATCTCCATACAACGGTGAAGAGATCGTGGACTTTATCCGTGGCGACCGCTCCGGGGAACTTCCTGAGGGCGTCTATCGCTCCCGCCTTCATGCCATCGGCGACATGCTGCACTCGGCGCCGGTCCATGTCGACGCACGTATTTATGCCGGCGCCAATGACGGCATGCTGCATGTGTTTGATGCAGATGACGGAACACTCGTCTACTCCTACCTCCCCTCTCTACTTATCCCCAAACTCAACCGGTTGGCACAGCCCGGTTACACACATAGCCATTATGTCGATGGCGGATTATCGGCCACTGATGTGACGGTTGGAGAGAGCCGGAAAACCCTGCTTGCCGGCAGTCTGGGGGCAGGCGGGAAAGCACTTTTTCTGCTGGATATCAGCAGTACAGAGTTGCATGACCAGACTGTAGTATGGGAACTCTCCGGTCACGACGACATCGGTTATATCCACGCTGCACCTCTCATCAGCCAGCTCCCTCCCGGCGCAGCTTCCGGGCCTGTAGTGATCAGCGGCAACGGCTACAGTTCGCTCAATAACCAGGCAATATTGTTGCTGATTTCAGCGGATGATCCGCCGGACATCACAACAATCCCTGCGGGCAGTGACAACCGTGGTCTTTCAGCACCCGCAGTCATTACAGCTGCGGGCATTGCCTATGCAGGAGATCTCAATGGCAATCTGTGGAAGTTTGATTTGTCGTCTCATGAAGCGCCGCAAACACCGCTCTTTAGCGCCGGCGGTGCACATCCGATAACGACCCGTCCACAGGTGGCGCGTCACCCCGATGGCGGTTACATGATCTATTTCAGCACTGGAAGCCTGTTGAGCGGTGCAGACGGCGCAAATGCAACTCCGCAAAAGATGTTTGCAATCCGTGATAAAACCCCTGCCCAGGCTCTTACCGACAGCAGCACAATCAGGGAAACAGACCTCAAGAGGACAACGCTGAGCGAAGTCACTATCGACGACGTGGATGGCCAGGCAGTGACGCTGCGCATTGCAGAGAGCACAGGCACCGGGATCTCAGGCTGGGTGGCAACCTTCCCGCCTGCTCACGCATCTGAACGTGTCATCGATCAAACGGTGCTGCGCTCCGGAAGATTGCAGTTTGTCTCCGCCTGGATTGCTGAAGATGGAGTGACCATCGAACACGCCTTCAATGAACTGAACTGGCTCGACGGTGGAGCACCCCCGACGGTCATATCCGATTATGACAACAGTGGCGCACTCGATGATGGAGATATCTACAGAGTCGATGGAGAGGATGACCGCTATCCGGTTGGCGAGCAGCTCAAAGGCTACGATCTCTTCTCGCGCCCTGTTTTTGCAAGTATCGCGAATGGTCAAAATGCAGTCTACCTCAATGCGATCAACTACAGCTGTGTGCTGAATTGCGACCGGGAATTTGCCGAATTTTTCCCCGGTTTTTCTGCAAAGAGCGAAGCATTGATCAAGGATCTGGATAACAACGACTGCATCGCCTCTACCTACGAAAGTGGCCATGTGACAACGGTCACCCTGGCAAACAGTCCTGAATGCGAGGCCATCAAAAACGCCATCGCAGTTGAATCCGTTGATTTCGACCTCGAAAAATTCCTCTTCTATTATGAAGCCTATAAAGTCAAACGCGGAAAACCACCACTGATCGGCGACGAAGGTAAAGCAGATAGTGGTGATGATGATGAAGGCGGAGCAGATAGTGATGACGATGCAGCGCTCAACGAACCCTATGAACTGACGCCGCATCTTGACAAAAAGTATTCCGAGGGACGCCAGTCATGGATCGATCTGGAGCAGTAGAGATGTATCAAAGCCGTTATAGCATCGCTGCTTTCACCCTTATCGAACTGCTCATCACGATCGCGATCGTAGCCATCCTCTCCACCCTTGCCTACCCCAGCTATCAATCATTCATCACCAAGGCAAGACGTGGCGAAGCCAGCAGGGAGTTACAGGCTTTTGCCGCAGGCATGGAGCGCTATTACGCCAACAACGACGCATCCTACAAGGATGCCACCCCGACACGCATCACCGGTTCGTCTCACACCGAACACGGCTATTACAGCCTGGCCGTCACATTGTCTGATAACAATCAAAGTTACACCCTAAGCGCCACAGCAACCGGCGCCCAGGCCAACGACAGCAAGTGTCCATCCTTCACGCTGACATCAACCGGCAAAAAAGGCCCGCCAGCAACGGTTGATCGATGCTGGTGAGAGGAATGTTTAACCACAGATTCACACAGATTAAAAGATGTAAAACAGATCCTTCATTTTCGGTTTACGGTTTGTCATCTCGACGAAGGAGAGATCCTGGTGCTGCGTGCGTCAAGATCCCTCGTCGTTCGCCTACACGGACGGTCACCCCGGACTTCCTGCCCTCTCGTGACACTTGTACATCCCTGTACGTCGTAGGTGAGGGGCGTAAGCAGGACGCGGAAGCTTCGTACTTCACTTCCCTCGGGATGACAGGGAAATGTGTAATCTACTTTTAAGGCATGGTGAAGGATGCCAAAAATATCTGTGTAAATCTGTGTTCATCTGTGGTTAAAAAAACAGGCTAAAGAGGCGAATTTCAGACGCTCTGTGGTATAGTCTCACCCTGCAAATTCCTCTACTGACATCAAAATCCCCATGAATAGTTTCAATGCAAAATCCACGCTCGATGTTGCGGGCAATCATTATGAAATTTATAAAATTGACACCGTTGCAGGCAGCGAACGACTTCCTTTCTCCATAAAAATCCTGCTGGAGAATCTGTTGCGCCATGAGGATGGTGTGACAGTCGAAAAAGTCGACATCGAAGCCATCGCCAACTGGGATCCATCTGCGGAACCCTCCACGGAGATCCAGTACCGCCCTGCCCGCGTGCTGATGCAGGACTTTACAGGCGTTCCCGCCGTTGTCGATCTGGCTGCCATGCGTGACGCCATGAAGGCATTGGGTGGAGATCCGGAAAAGATCAACCCGCTTCAACCAGCCGAGCTGGTGATCGATCACTCTGTGCAGGTGGACTTCTTCGGTGATAGCAGCGCCTTCGGCAAGAATGCAGAGCTGGAGTTCTCGCGCAACAAGGAGCGCTACCAGTTTCTGAAGTGGGGTCAGCAGGCATTCTCCAACTTCAAGGTGGTGCCGCCTGATACAGGCATCGTGCACCAGGTGAATGTGGAGTTCCTGGCGCGCGTGGTGATGGGCCAGGAGAACAACGGCGTACTGCAAGCCTATCCTGACACCCTCGTTGGCACCGACTCCCACACCACCATGGTCAACGGCCTCGGCGTACTCGGCTGGGGCGTCGGCGGTATCGAGGCGGAGGCATCGATGCTTGGGCAGCCCGTCTCGATGCTGATTCCCAAGGCCGTCGGATTCAAACTCAAAGGCGAACTGCCTGAAGGGACAACCGCAACCGACCTGGTATTGACCATTGTCGAAATGCTGCGCAAACATGGCGTGGTGGGAAAATTTGTCGAATTCTACGGTCCCGCGATCAGCACCCTGCCGATGGGCGACCGTGCGACGATCGCCAACATGGCACCGGAGTATGGCGCCACCTGCGGACTCTTCCCGATCGATGCAGAGACGCTCAGCTACCTGCGCCTGAGCGGGCGTTCTGACGAACAGATCGCACTGGTGGAAGCCTATGCCAAAGCACAGGGAATGTTCCATACAGATGAGACACCCGAGGCAACCTACTCGGAAACTCTTGAGCTGGATCTATCAACCATCGTGCCGTCGATGGCCGGCCCCAAGCGCCCGCAGGATCGCGTGCTGCTCTCCGAAAGCAAGCAGCAGTTTGCCAAAGCACTGGCTGATATTAAGGAGGAACGCAATATCAGCAGCAAAGCCGTCACTACGACCATCAAAGGCGAAGAGGTCGAACTGGACGATGGCTCGGTCGTCATTGCCGCCATCACCTCCTGCACCAATACCTCCAACCCCTCGGTGATGCTGGGCGCCGGACTGGTTGCCAAAACAGCAGTCGAGAGAGGCCTCGGCGTCAAACCCTGGGTGAAGACATCTCTTGGCCCGGGCTCCATGGTGGTGACCGAATATCTGGAAAAGTCCGGATTGATGGATTCACTCAAACAGCTGGGGTTTTATAATGTCGGCTACGGCTGCACCGTCTGCATCGGCAACTCCGGACCACTGCCGGAGCCTGTCTCCAAAGCGATTGCCGAGGGCGATCTCAGCGTTGCCTCCGTCATCTCCGGCAACCGCAACTTCGAGGGCCGAGTGCATGCCGAAGTGCGCATGAGCTACCTGGCATCACCGCCGCTGGTGGTCGCCTATGCGATTGCCGGACGCATGGATATCGATCCCTACAATGAGCCGCTGGCCGAAGATGCCAACGGCAATCCGGTCTACCTGAAGGATATCTGGCCAACCCAGCAGGAGGTCAACGACGCCGTTGCCGCCAACCTCGATCGTGACTCTTTCATCAGCGCCTACGCCGATATCTATGATGGCGATGAGCGCTGGCAGGGACTCGATGCGCCTGCCGGCCAGGTATTCAAATGGGACGAGGAGTCCACCTATATCCGCAATCCGCCCTACTTCACCGGCATGAGCAAAGAGATCGATGCTGTCACCGATATCAGCGGCGCACGCTGCCTGGCGCTGCTGGGCGACTCCATCACCACGGATCATATCTCTCCGGCCGGCGCCATCAAGGCGGATGCTCCCGCAGGCCAATATCTGCAGCAGCATGGTGTCGATCCCAAAGATTTCAACTCCTATGGTTCGCGCCGCGGCAACCATGAGGTGATGATGCGCGGAACCTTCGCCAATATCCGCCTGCGCAACCAGCTGGCTCCCGGCACCGAAGGCAGCGTCACTAAACACCAGCCATCGGGTGAGCAGATGTCCATCTATGACGGCGCCATGCGCTATATCGATGATGGAGTGCCGGCAATCGTAATCGCCGGCAAGGAGTACGGCTCCGGTTCATCGCGCGACTGGGCGGCAAAAGGCCCCAAACTACTCGGCGTACAGGCTGTTATCGCCGAGAGCTACGAGCGCATTCACCGCACCAACCTGGTCTGCATGGGCATACTGCCACTGCAGTTCATGGATGGCGAGAACGCCGCAAGCCTTGGTCTGACCGGCACGGAGAGCTATGACATCAGCGGTCTTGGAGACGGTTCGGTCAAAGAGGTGACAGTAACCGCGACCGCAGCCGACGGCGGCAGCAAGATATTCACTGTCAAGGTGCGCATCGACACGCCGAACGAGGTCGAGTATTACCAGCATGGCGGTATCCTGCATTATGTTCTGAGAAAACTGGCTGCGTAGAGAAGTCACTCCCAGAGATAAAACTCACGCACCAGCAAGCCTGAGCTAATAGCTGAACACCCTGTTGTGAAACTTTCTCTTACAGGTATACTCGCAAACTCAACAAACAATTCCGCCCTGGAAACAGGGCTTATTTCAAGCGAGGAAGAAGAGAGATGATATCTACACAATTGATCAGCAGAAGCCTGAGCGGCGCTCTTATAGCGTTAGGCATGAGCATGACAGCACAGGTTCAAGCAAAAAGCACTGCCGCACTGGATGTTGAGGTTCATGAGACAATCTCGGCATTTGAGAAAGAGCAATCACACGCCAGGGAGATTCTCGACCACGCTAAAGGCGCTCTTGTCTGCCCGAAAATGCGCAAAGGCGGCATCTTCGGCATTGGCGCCGGACGTGGCCACTGCGTACTGCTGATCGGTGGAAGAACTGACAGCTACTACAACTACACCGCCGCCAAGGCCGGTTTTCTGCTTGGCTACGAATCAAATTCCATGATCATGGTCTTCAACGATACTTCATCGCTGGAAAAATTCACCAAGGGCCAAGGCAAGTGGGAGATCGGCATTGACGCATCAGTGACCGTTGCAGAAGCGAGTGTTGGCGGCAAACTCAACACAGAGAACCTTAAAGAAGCGGTTGTTGCCTATCTCTTTGGTGAAAAAGGACTGATTCTGGATGCAACGCTGGAAGGCGGTGGCTTCCATAAAGTCAAATAGGCAACAATCGATCAACACCAGGAGGCCGGCAGCGGCGTTAAGCGGATTTTTTCTGCTGCTCCTGCTTCCTGGAACAGCCATGGCCGGCGGTGGCGCGCTCGCGCCTCTGGCGCATGATATTGGCATGAGCCTGCTGGTTGCCGGAATCCTGGCTGTAGTGTTTCATCGCCTCAAGATCCCCTCTATCGCGGCCTTTCTGGTGGCGGGCTTCATCGCTGGACCTGGTGGCGCCGGGCTGATGGAGGATTTGGAGAACATCCCGGTCATCGCAGAACTCGGCCTGGTCCTGTTGCTATTCGTTATCGGTCTGGAACTCGACTTTCGCAAGATCATTTCCAGCGGCCGCATCATCATTATCACCGGCCTGCTGCAGTTTCCCCTGAGCGTTCTGGCCGGTTTCGCCGTGGCGAAGCTGTTGGCCGGTCTGGGCGTGACGGCGCTGGCAGGCGGTTTTGCACCACTGTACATGGGTATCGTGCTGGCGGCATCTTCCACCCTGCTTGTGGTGAAACTCTTCCAGGAATCCTTTGAGCTGGATACAACAGCCGGGCGTATTTCGCTTGGCCTGCTGATTTTCCAGGACATCTGGGCAATCATCGTGATTGCGCTGCAGCCAAATTTTTCAAATCCCCGCATTGGCCCCATTATCAGTGCATTTGTTGGCATCGCCTTGTTGATTGCACTGAGCGTGGTTGCTGCGCGCTATCTTCTACCGGTGATATTCCGCTGGATCGCCACCTCTCCGGAACTCATACTGGTAGGCGCCGTAGGCTGGTGTTTCGGCATTGTTTTTCTCGGCGCCAACCTGGATATATTCAGCTCAGCGTTATTGGGGAGTTCCACGCATATCGCCGTCGGACCCGGGATGAGCGCGCTGATTGCCGGCGCCAGTATCGCCAGCCTCCCCTTCAGCAATGATGTGATCAGCAAGGTGGGAGTGGTCAAGGATTTTTTTGTTATCCTCTTTTTTGTCGGTTTGGGGATAAGCCTTCCTGTTCCGGATGGCCCGGCTGTACTGCTGCTGGCGCTGCTGTTCGCATTGGCTGCAATCCTGGTGCGTTACATCGTATTTGTCCCGCTGCTCTACTTCAACGGCCTGGATCGACGCAATGCGATGGTGTCATCCACGCGTCTCGCACAAGTATCGGAGTTTTCCCTAATCATCGTCTATGCGGGCCTTGCGCTCGGCCATGTGGACGAGTTTTTCAACAGCGCCACCATTTTCGCCTTCATTTTTACCGCCCTCATAACACCGACCCTGTACCGTTACGCGGACGATCTCTATGAACACCTGCAACCACTGCTGGATCGGCTGGGTTTCAGGATTCCTGACGGCAGTGGCGAGGAGCAAAGTGCAGATTACAGCCTGGCGGTGCTGGGATTCCACCGACTGGCCTCCTCCCTATTGTACGAACTCAAGCAGAAAGACCCGAAGCTGCTGGAAAATATGCTGGTGGTGGACTTCAATGTGCATTTGCATGAAGATATTGCGGCGCTGGGACCAACGGTGCGTTACGGCGACCTGGCGAATGCGGAGACACTGCACCATGCAGGGGTGGACAAGGCGCGAGTGGTGCTTGTTTCAGTGCAGGATGATGTACTCAAAGGCACCAGCAATCTGCGGCTGGTGCGCGATGTCCGTTACATGAACCCCAAGGCCGTGATCATTGCCAACGCGATCGAGCTGGCAGAAAGCGCGCATCTGTACGACGCCGGCGCCGACTTTGTTTACATGAGCCGTGTGGATAGTGCTCAGAAACTGATCGAGCCGATCACCTCGGCGATGGATGGCTCCCTGCAGGATTACCGACTATCACGAGAGGGCATCGATGGAAAATGGCACGAGCGTGAGGAGATCATTCCGTAACCTGAGTATATTCAGGCACAAGACAGCTTCTACGGTATGTGCAAATTCCAAACGCCGGGAGTGGTCATCTGACCACGATTGAAAAGAGACGCAGACTACACTCATACACGAAACATCTCCAACTCGGCGTTGCTGTCGCGCAGTCGATCGACCAGGTGGGTCAGGAGATTTCGATAGATCTTGTGCCCGATGGCGGGATTAGACTCCAGCAGCGCCTCCAACTCGCTATGGCGAAGCTGGAACAACTCCGTCGGCTCGGCCACCAGCACACGGGTGTTAGGCGGCTGGTGATCGACGAACGAATACTCCCCGAAACAGTCCCCGGGTTTCAGATTAGCCAGAGGCACGCCGGTATGCCCCGAGGCGTCCGGCAGCATCACGTTCACCGATCCACTGACAATGAGATAGATGTATTCATTGGGGCGATCTTCATAAATCACCGTTTCGTGCGGAGGAACCTGTATCGATTTTCCACTCTTCTCGATCAACTGCAGGTGACCCGCTTGCAACCCCTTCAGGAGATGATTCTGCGCCAATTTTTGTATGTCCACATTGTACCCCTGTTTAAAAATTTACGTGGTTTTCCGATCACATTTCCGCAGAAGGCTCCCGGGTTGGGCACGCTATCATCGACAACGGTTGCAACCATGCGGACGCCCACCCCGTGAACCGCTCTCTTCTCTTTTTCGAAAATCTGCATCGAAGATTTTAAGAGTCGCACATGATGTAGGCATGATCAAGTCATATCAGGGCGTTAAGAGAACAAGGAGCGAAACTCCCTCAGAAAATATTGGGCACCGGGCGATAAGTCAGCAGGCGATCACTGCGCAGTTTCTCATTTACCTGCAAAATTCACACATCGGAAAATTTGCCGTTAAAACCTGTTCAACCTGTTTTACGTGATTCATATCGATAAAATTTTGTCAAAGTCTGCTATGTTAAATTCAGGTGAGTGGTATCCAGTTAATAAGAAGAAGGTGGGCATATGGGTATGTCAGAGCATGGCAAATGCAAACAGGCAATTGTAGAGATTAGTGAGACAATCCCTGATCGGCTGCGAGAGCTGGACGAACAGTTCATGGAGGTGCTTGACTCCAGGAAAGATGTGATTCATCCGCGCTACACGCTGAAGCCATGACAGATTTGGTATTTAATGTGGTTGAACGCGCTATCTTTTCCCACACAGACAACGCTGAAGGCCTGGAGGCATTCAAGGAGCGGTTACAAGAGGCGATTCAAACGCTGGACATCGCCCTGAGCGTGTTGAATAGATCTGAGTCTGAGTATACAAGCGTCGATTGGCATAGGCAGTTTGACGAGATGATGATGAACCGCCACCATTAGAGTGTACTTCTATTGAAAATCACCGCATCCGGAATCTTATAGTGATCGCGACCGTCTATGGATAAAAACGGGTATGGGATTTTGTTGCAGATGTAATATCTGGCGGAGAAGGAGGGATTACTCCGGGCCTCCTGCCCTTCGCCCTGCGGGCCGCGCTGCGCGCGTTCAAATCGCTCCGGGCGATTTGATCAAACCCTCTATCGGGTTCTCATCCCTCCCTGCCCAATAATGGTTCATAGATCAATAACGGATATGGGATTTATTGCAGTTGTAGTATCTGGCGGAGAAGGAGGGATT
>JAUVEG010000096.1 GCA_030594925.1 Gammaproteobacteria bacterium | reverse complement strand
GTTGATGAAGTGAGGTTTTAGGTGGTTAGGTTTTAAGTTTTAGGTAGGTGCGTTCTCAATAACCCAGTGCATTGAATACGCATATGTCAGAATAAATACATTTTCGACTGTAGAGAGAAATCTTGAACCTGTGAATTTAATAAGGTGCATGAGGATTTCTCTCTTTGGTCGAAATGACAATATCCAACTCCTGCACGAGATTTTTCAGAAGTTACACGGGTAGCGTCTGACCCTAAAACCTCCCCACCTAAAACCTACCTCCCCCGCATTCCCAGTAAAATCTCTTCCATAACGATCCAGGGGTCGCCGCTGCTCTTGATTGCCTGATCGGCCTCGGCAAGCTTCCTGATCAGTCTGTACCATCCCTGCAGTGGAAGCCTGCGAGCGCCGCTGGTGAGCAGTTGTTGACGACTTTGCCAGACAGGGGGTTTTTGCCGTTTAAAAACAGCTGCAGGCGGTTTTTTGCAGCTGAGAGCTTCGGCAACACTGGCCGCAAGACGCACTTCACGTGCTATAGACCAGAGCACCACAGGTTCGGGTGTGCCTTCGGCCTTCAGGGTGCGGATCATCTTCAGCGCTTTTGCAGTCTCTCCTGCCAGGGCGGCATCCATCAACTCGAAAACGGTGAAGTGGGCGCTGCCGGAAGCCGAGGTGGCGACATCTTGCAATGTGATATTGCCGACGCCATGGGCGAGACGCAGCTTTTCGATCTCCTGATCTGCCGCCATCAGGTTTCCTTCGGTCTGCTGCGCCAGGAACTGGATCGACTCCCGGCTCAGCTGCAAACCATGGTGTTGTGCGCGGTTTTGAATCCATCGGGGCATCTCTGCCGCCTTCACTGGCCACACCTGGGTCACGACACCAGACTGATCAATGGTTTTGAACCACTTGCTGTTTTTCTGGCTTTTATCCAGTTTGGGCAGGATGATCAGCAGCAGGGTATCTTCCGGGGGAGAGTCCAGGTATTCCGAGATCGCTTTAGAGCCCTCTCTGCCGGGTTTCCCGGATGGGATGCGCAGTTCCAGGATGCGGCGCTGTGCAAACAGCGATAAACTTGCTGCTTCGACTGCTAGACTGCCCCAGTCGAAGTGTGTGGAGGCCTCCATGACCTGGCGTTCATCATAACCGTGGCTGCGTGCAGAGTGGCGAATGGCGTCGCCGCATTCGAGCAGTTGCTGCGGCTCGTCGCCACTCAGCAGATAGACCGGAGCGATGCCCTGTTGCAGATGCTTGTGCAGCTGGTCAGGACGAATTTTCATTGCAGCGCGTAGCCGAGCACACGCAGAATCGAGAGAGCGAGATCCCGGCGCATATCCTGCTGCAGCTGACTCTCTTCTACGCGTCCGGCGAGACCATCTTTGCCGACATCGATCCAGTCGCGCTCCACGCCGACCGTGCGTTCATCCATGAGTACTTTGCCATCTCTATCTGTCAGTTTGACGGTCAGTTTGCGCGTCAACGCATACTCTGTCGCCTTGCCGCGACTGTCGACGGTAGCCACCTGGCGTGATTGTCCATGATCCCTGACGGTGAGGATCGAGGCTGCTGCGGATCTGTCGCGGGTCAGGCGCACATCTGCAGAGAGAAAGCTATCGCGCAGGGTTCTGTTGAGCGGGTCATACTGCTCCAGCCCCTGAATATAGAGCGGATTCAGGTTCTCCGGCAGAGGCTGGGCGTTGCGCAGATGAAAGCCGCAGCCGTTCAGCAGCAGGATTAGCATGCTCAGCAGGAGGAGGTGTTTTTTCACAATGTTTCTCACGTGATGTCTAGCGAGACCAGGTCTCAGAGTGATTAAGCATGAAAAAAATCCTTGTTTCTCGCCAAGACGCAAAGCTTCCGCGTCCTGCTCACGCCCCTGACCTACATCCATGTAGGCCAAGAACGCAAAGGGCTTTTCTTGGTGAGCTTAGCGCCTTTGCGAGAGTTATTGTGAAAAATTTGACTCATTTGTAAAGAGGTTAGCCACTCCAGGATTACTAGTGCTCAACCTGGCGCCACGATATTGACCAGTTTACCGGGTACGACGATGATTTTGCGAACCTGCGCACCACCAATAAATTTTTTCACATTTTCATTCTGCAGCGCCAGGGTTTCAATTGCTGCCTGATCGGCATCCGCGGGAACCTGGATTTTTGAGCGCACCTTGCCGTTGACTTGCGCTACATATTCGATCTGCTGCTGTATCAGCGCCGCTTCATCGACCTGTGGCCATCCGGCTGTCAGAATATCGCCGCCATACTCCATCTCCCTCCACAGGAAATGGGTCATATGCGGTGCAATCGGGGCGAGCAGTTGCAGCACGATGCCGACGCCTTCGCGCAACACCGGGGCATCCTCACTCTTGTAGAGAGTGTTGACCAGGGTCATGCAGGCCGACACGACGGTGTTGAATTGCTGCCTCTCATAATCAAACAGCGCTTTTTTGAGAACGCTGTGGATGTCGCGGCGGATATCCTGGGAAGCCTCATCCGGCGCCTTCCCGGCCTCTACACTACGTATCAGATCGAAATGCTTGTATGCCAGCGTCCACAGGCGGCGTAAAAAGCGATAAGAGCCCTCAACCCCCTCGTCAGACCACTCCAGCGACTGATCAGGCGGCGCGGTGAACATGGTGTAGAGACGTACAGTATCAGCGCCGTAGCGGTCGATCAAGTGCTGCGGGTCAACGCCGTTGTTTTTCGATTTGGACATCTTTTCGATGCCGCCGAAAATTACCGGCTCTCCATCGGACTTGAGGATAAAGTTGTCGCCGTCAGGCAGCACATCCGCCGGATTGAACCACTCTTTGGAGCCATCCTCGTTGCTGCGGTAGTAAGTCTCTGCAATCACCATGCCCTGGGTCAGCAGATTGGTGAATGGTTCGTCGTGCTGCAGCAGACCCTCATCACGCATCAGCTTATTGAAAAAACGCGCATACAGCAGGTGCAGCACGGCATGTTCGATGCCGCCGACATACTGGTCAACAGGCAGCCAGTAGTTGGCGCGTTCATCCAGCATCGCATCGTCGTTGTCAAAAGAGCAGTAGCGTGCAAAATACCAGCTCGATTCGACAAAGGTATCGAAGGTGTCTGTCTCGCGCCGGTCGCCATTGCCGAGATCGTAAAACTGAGGCATTTTTTTCAGTGGCGAACCTGTCCCGTCGACATGCACATCTTCGGGCAGTTTTACCGGGAATTCACCGGCAGCGATTGATTCGCCATCTGCACGGTTGATGACGGGTATCGGACAGCCCCAGTAACGCTGACGCGAGACGCCCCAGTCGCGCAGGCGGAAATTGGTTTTCATCCCCCCTTTGCCATGCTGCTGCAACCACTCTGCGATAGCGCCGAAAGCCTCTTCCGAGCTGAGTCCGTCGAATTCACCCGAGTTTTTCAAGACTCCCTTCGTGATGTAGGCGCACTCTGCGATGTTGCCGTCATTGCCGTCGGCAGGGAAGACCACCTGCCTGATGTCGATGCCGTATTTGGTTGCAAACTCCCAGTCGCGCTGGTCATGCGCCGGCACAGCCATGACGGCGCCGGAGCCGTAGCTCATGAGCACGAAATTGGCCGTATAGAGAGGGATGGTCTCGCCAGTGACGGGGTGCAGCGCATTGACGCCAAGCGCCATTCCCCTCTTCTCCATGGTCTCCACTTCGGCCTCGCTGACGCCCCCCTGTTTGCACTCTTCAATAAAGGCTGCCAGTCCGGGGTTGTCGGCAGCAGCCTGTTGCGCCAGTGGATGCTCTGCCGCCACCGCAACATAGGTGACTCCCATGAGGGTGTCGGGGCGTGTCGTATAGATAGTGAGCGTTTCATCGGAGCCTTCGAGACCAAACTCCATCTCCACCCCTTCCGAGCGGCCGATCCAGTTGCGCTGCATGGTGCGTACGGCTTCCGGCCAGCCATCGAGTTGATCAATGGAGTCGTGCAGCTCCTGGGCATAGTCGGTGATGCGTATAAACCACTGTTCGATATCGCGTTTTTCGACCTTGGCGCCTGAGCGCCAGCCCTTGCCGTCAATCACCTGCTCGTTTGCCAGAACGGTGTGGTCGACCGGGTCCCAGTTGACCGTAGCGCGCTTTTTGTAGGCGAGTCCCTTCTCCATGAGGCGGGTAAAGAGCCACTGCTCCCACTTGTAGTAGTCGGGGTCGCAGGTAGCCAGTTCGCGCTCCCAGTCGTAGCCAAAACCCAGCTGCCGCAGCTGTGAACGCATCTCATCGATGTTGGCATAGGTCCACTCCGCCGGCGGCCTGTCATTTTTGATAGCGGCATTTTCAGCAGGAAGGCCGAAGGCGTCCCAGCCCATCGGCTGCAGTACGTTTTTTCCGAGCATGCGCTGATGGCGTGCAATAACATCACCGATGGTGTAGTTGCGCACATGCCCCATGTGCAGTTTTCCCGAGGGGTAGGGGAACATCGCCAGGCAGTAGAATTTCTCCAGTTGAGGATCTTCAACGGCCTTGAATGTCTGCTGCTCATTCCAGTATTGCTGCGTCTGCTTTTCGATACCGGAGGGTTCGTAGTTCGATTCCATGATTGAATCATTCGCTTCATTAATCTGATTCGGACAAGGATACCGCACCAGCGGAAAAGAGGTAACCATTGCGGGTCTGTTTTTTTGCAGATCAGGTACAATATCAAATATTAATCATGACTCTCGCAAAGGCGCAGAGTTCGCCAAGAAAAACCTTTGCGGTCTTGGCGTCTTGGCGAGAGAATAAAATTTTTTGATGCCTTGTCTGTCTGAGACTTGGTCTCGCTAGCCATAATTTTCCATATTCTTTCAAAACGATGAAAAATGAAATCCAGAAAATCATTCAGCAGGCGCTTCACCAGCTGAAGAGTGAGAGTGTGCTGCCCCCTGATCTCCAAGTCAAAGCGATGGTGGAACGTACCCGCGACTCCGGTCACGGGGATTTTGCCTCCAATGTGGCGATGGTGTTATGCAAGCAGGCGAAAAGCAACCCGCGTGACCTGGCTGGCAGGATCATTGCAGCACTCCCTGACTCCACGCTGATCGAAAAGGTTGAAATTGCAGGTCCGGGATTCATCAACTTCTATCTTGCAGCCTCGGCCGGCTTGCAGATCGTGCCGCAGATATTGCAGCAGGGTGATGCGTTTGGCTGTTCAGATGCGGGATCCGGGAAAAGAGTGCAGGTTGAGTTTGTCTCGGCTAATCCGACCGGCCCTTTGCATGTGGGACATGGCCGCGGCGCCGCTATCGGGGCAACCGTCGCCAATCTGCTGCAGGCGATCGGCTTCGATGTCCACAGTGAATACTATGTCAACGACGCCGGCCGCCAGATGGATATTCTGGCGGCCTCGGTGTGGCTGCGTTACCTGGAGTTGGCGGGTGAGGAGCTGACTTTTCCGGCCAACGGCTACAAGGGGGATTACGTCTGGGATATCGCCGCTGCGCTGCATCGTGAACATGGTGATGAGTATCGCCACCCGTCTGTTGCCGTGTTTGAAGGCGTTTGCGCTGATGAGCCCGCCGGCGGAGACGCTGATGAGCGGGCTAGCGGTGATAAAGAGGCGCATATCGATGCGCTGATTCTCAAGGCCAAGATCCTGCTTGGCAGCAACGATTATGAGGTCGTGTTTCAACGGGCATTGACGGTCATTCTCGATGATATTCGTGACGACCTGGAGAAGTTCGGCATCTGCTACCAGAGCTGGTTCTCTGAACGCTCGCTGGTTGAATCCGGTGCGGTGAGCCGCGCCATCGAACAGCTGCAGCAGGGTGGTCATATCTATGAGAAGAGCGGCGCCTTGTGGTTTCGTTCCTCCGATTTTGGTGACGGGAAGGACAGGGTGGTGGTGCGTGACAATGG
>JAUVEG010000151.1 GCA_030594925.1 Gammaproteobacteria bacterium | reverse complement strand
TTTGAGCAGGAGAAACACGACTTCTTTGAGCGGGTGCGTGCAGCTTATCTGCAGATCGCCGAGAGAGATCCGCAACGCGTAAAGGTGGTTGATGCGTCACTGCCTCTGGAGCAGGTGCAGCAGCAGATAAAGGTTGTACTCTCCACACTTCTTGAGCGGCCGGCATTTTACAAATGAATCAAAAATTCACAATAACTCTCGCCAAGACGCTAAGCTCGCCAAGAAAAACCTTTGCGCTCTTGGCGTCTTGGCGAGAGGAATTGATCTTTCTCATGCATTGCCAGTCTGAGACTCGGTCTCATCAGGTGTGAGCTGTGAATAACCTGGCTCCATATCCATGGCAGCAGCAGAGTTGGGAACTGCTTCAGCAATACAGGCAGAGGGAGAGGCTTCCGCATGGACTGCTCTTCAATGGTCCTGCCGAGTGCGGCAAAAAGCACTTTGCGCTGCGTTTTGCCGAAGCAGTGTTATGCACTGTGAATGGATCCGGGGATAGCGCGCAGCATCATGGAAAAGCCTGTGGAAAGTGTCACTCCTGTCTATTGCTGGCAGCGGGAAATCATCCTGATCTGGTGCTTCTGACGCCGCAAGAGGAGAAAAAAACCATACAGGTGGATGCTGTGCGTGAATTCATACAGGATGCAACGCTGACGCCGCAGATTTCTGACAGCCGCGTCTGTTTGATTATGCCTGCTAATGCGATGACCAGTGAAGCCGCAAACAGCCTGCTAAAAACGCTGGAAGAGCCTGCAGCAAATAACCACATGATTCTTGTCACCGAGCATGCGACTCATTTGGCGGCGACAATCCGTTCCCGCTGCCAGATAGTCAATCTACCGCAGCCGACGCGGCAGCAGAGTCTGCAGTGGTTGCAGCAACAGCAACCGCAACAGCAATGGGAGGAGTTGCTGGAGTGTGCAACTGGAGCCCCTTTGCGTGCGCTCTCGTTTGAAAAGAGTGATATTATGCATCGACGCCGTCAGTTGTTTGACAGCTTTGCGGCGCTGATCAGTGGCCGGCAGTTGCCACTTGCTGCGGTAGCTGTATGGAATGAGGAGATCAGCGAGTTGCTGCTTAAATGGCTCTATGAATGGACCCTCGATCTTCTGCGGGGTAGAGAGGCTGGTGTGGAGCATATGCGCGATTTATTACCCCGGAGAGAGCTCTCAAGCTTGATTCCGAGCCTGGATGCAGCAAAATTGATTGCGCTCATCGAACAGCTGGTCTCTCTCAACCGGGGGATGGGAGAGCGTAACCTGAATCGTCAGATGCAACTTGAAGCGCTGGCTGTCGGCTATGCGGGGTTAGCAAGGCTCTGATCAAGGCACTGTGCGAAAACTCAAATAATGCACGGGATTATTTACAAGCGAGATCATGTCTCAGATTGACGAGGCATGAAAAAAATCAATTTTTCTCGCCAAGACGCTAAGACGCAAAGGTTTTTCTTGGCGAGCTTTGCGTCTTTGCGAGAGTCATTATTGAAATTTGATTCATTTGTAAAGATGTTGGCCACTCAAGGATTACTAGTTACATTTATTCAGAGGTTCTCTAACTAATGAGTATTCATAGCAGCGGCAGGAAGATGCTTAATCTTCAGTTGAAAGATCGGGAATCCCTGTATAAATCCTATATCTCCTTTCTTGAAGAGGGGGGGCTTTTCATCGAGACAGGGGAGAGCTATCAACTGGGTGACGAGGTCTTTCTGCTGGTCACACTTCCTGAGAGCGAGGAGCGCTATCCCGTGGCGGGCAGCGTTGTCTGGATCACGCCAGCCGGCGCAGCAGGCAACCGTCCCCGGGGAATCGGCGTGCGCTTCGGCGCCAGGGACGAGGGCAAGTTGCATAACAGAGTCGAAAAAATTCTTGCCGAAATGATTGAGTCCGATATTCCAACCTACACGATGTAAGACGCCTTGCAGAGATTAAAATACCAGCCTTGCTTCTCTATGGCTCCCTCTTCGGTGTTGCGCCAGGAGTTACATAGAGCAAGTATGCGCCCCCTGGTGCACCTTGAATACGAAGCCATATCCGGCGCAACTCTTGTATTTAAATCTTTCCAGGTGCCTAATGAAACTCATTGATTCACACTGTCATCTCGACCGGGTCGACCTGGCGCACTACCAGGGAAGCTTTCAGGATTTTGTCACCGCGACACTGGAATCCGGTGTCGAGCAGATGCTGTGCGTCTGCATCGATCTTGAAAGCTATCCGGCGATGCTGGAGCTGGTGCGGGAGTATGACAATATTTTTGTTTCGGTCGGCGTCCATCCCAATGACCGGGATCGTAAAGAGCCAACAGCTGCCGAGCTGGTCGAGATGGCGTCGATGCCGAAAAATGTGGCCATAGGTGAAACCGGACTCGACTACTTCCGCAGTGAAAAGAGTGACACAGAGTGGCAGCAGAGGCGTTTCCGAACCCATATTCAGGCTGCAAGAGAGGCACGCAAGCCTCTGATTATCCACACGCGGGAGGCCCGTGAGGATACCGTCACACTCATGCAGCAGGAGCAGGCGAGGGATGCCGGTGGCGTCATGCACTGTTTCACAGAAAGCTGGGAGATGGCGCAGCAGGCGCTCGATATGGGGTTTTACATCTCCTTTTCGGGCATAGTGACCTTTAACAATGCAGCTGAATTGCGTGATGTTGCAAAAAAGGTTCCACTGGATCGTATGCTGATCGAAACAGACTCCCCCTATCTTGCGCCCGCTCCCTACCGAGGCAAGCCAAATCAGCCTAAATATCTCTATCGTGTTGCTGAAACCATTGCAGAGATACGTGGTATGGAGGTTGAAGAGCTGGCGCAGATAACCAGCAGCAATTTTTTCAAGCTCTTTACTGCTGCCAGGGTGAATTCTCAATAATCCCCTGCAAAATGGGTGAAATTAAGCCCTCTTTACGAGCGCAGGGCACAATACGCATGCTAAGGAGTTGTCCATAAATAACTTCCCTATATCGCGCAGCAATGTTGTTCAACGGCCTCACTGCTCGATTCCGGCTTCAAAGGGCAGCTATAACTGAAACAGGAGCATGAAATGAACGGAAGGCATGCTCATTTCAACTCCGGGAGATCATCCGGGGAGACCAGAACCTGAAAACTCCTTGCAACACCAGATTTTCTCAATATTAGCCCAAGAGTTTCAAGTTTGAGCACCATCTGATGAACCGTCGGGAGAGTCATCCCAAAATATTTCTGAATATCTGATTCAGCAGGTGCTCTGCCGTTTAGCTTGATGTATTGGGATATGAATGATAAGTACTGACCTTGCTTTTGTCCCATTCATCCAGTACAACAGCATTCCAGGCGGAAACAATAAGCTGGAAGGCTCTTTCTATCTCCTCAATCCCAACTCAACGCCCCGCCAGTCTGATACTCTGTCACCCTGGTCTCGAAGAAATTCTTCTCTTTTCTGAGGTTTGCCTGCTCGTCCAGCCACGTCAGGGTCGCTTCCGCACCGGGGAAGGGCTCTTCCAGGTCGAGTGAGCGGGCGCGGCGGTTGGCGATGTAACGGAACTGGCCGATGTGGTCTTCCGCCGAGTAGCCGAGGATCGGATCTTTGAGCAGGTAGTGGGCGTAGCCTGACTCTGCGGCGTCTGCTTCCTCCCACATCTCCCTGATCGCTTTCGGATCGAGCTTGACCTTCTCTTCGCGGATGATGGTCTTGGCGACGCGGATGCCGAAGGAGGCATGCATTACTTCGTCGCGCATGATGTATTGGAATTGTTCAGCCGTGCCTTTCATGAGGCCACGCCGTTGCAGGGCGAAGATCGGGCTGAAGCCATTGTAGAACCAGCATCCCTCGAAGATGCCGGCGAAGAAGATATAGGCCATGACGAAGTTTTCCAGTTCGTCGCGGTCATGCAGGTCGATGTCCGGGCGCAGCACCGAGCTGAGGCGGCGGTTGGCAATCTGGATCTTGGCGTTGATCTGCGGCACCACGCGGTAGCGGTTGTAGATCTCGCCCTGGTCGAGGCCGATGGTCTCGATGCAGTGCTGATAGGTCCAGGTGTGCAGCGCCTCTTCGTAGACCTGGCGCGCCTGGTAGATCTGCAGTTCCGGGGCGCTCATCTTCTCCATCACCGCCAGGCCGATGTTACGCATGGCGAGGATGTCGGAGGTGGTGAGGTAGGAGAGCACGTTTTCGTAGAGATGCTTCTCTTCCAGCGTCAGCTTGTGCTGGTAGTCGTGCAGGTCCTGGGTCATGTTGATGTCGAGCGGCGTCCAGTGGTTCTTGTTGGCATTGAGGAAGTAGTCCCATGCCCAGGGGTATTTGAACGGCGCCAGCTGGTTGATATCCGTCATGCCGTTGATGACGCGTTTGTCATCGGGGTTGACGGGCTTCATCGAGGCTGCGGCTGCAGCATCTTCTACAGCAGCAGTTGCCGCATTGTTGTCGGCTTCCACGACTGCCGGAGCAGGTGCGGGAGTGTTGATCTTTGATGAGAGTGGATCATCCCAGTTCAGCATGGGTTTGGCCTCTATTTGTTATTGTCTGTGTTGCTGAATTCCCAGGATCCCGGCTTTTTCCAGGATGTCATGGTTTCAGTAAAGAGTGTTTTTCTGGTCGCTAACTAAAAACACTTGAACGAGCAAC
>JAUVEG010000264.1 GCA_030594925.1 Gammaproteobacteria bacterium | reverse complement strand
CAAGCAGCAACCAGCCGCAGCGCAAGATGACTTCCGCAAACAGCCTCCGGTTCAGCCTCCAGTCAAGCTCCGATCAAGCCTCCGTCCGGAAATCCCTGAACAGAGATGTAGGGTGCAATAAGCGCAGCGCATTGCACCTTCCCAAGCGGCGCAATGCTCTGTACAGACTTAATTAATGCACGGGCTTTTTGAGAAGTTACGGATTTACAGGGCAAGAGACTGATAGCAGAGTCTTTTTCGTTAAAGTAATAAGATGCCGACTCGAGCCTACAGGGATGTATTCACGGCGTTTTCCGGAAGATATGCCTGGAAACAGTGACGAATTAGCAGGTACTGAATAGTTACATTTTCTATACCATTTTCTAAGAGATTCACAGAGTAAGACGCATGATCGATCAGGCAGGTATTCTGGAGAGGGGCATCGAAGCTTTGGGCATAGAACTCTCTGCTCAACAGCAGCAGCGACTGCTCGACTACCTGTCTCTGCTGAACAAGTGGAACAAAGCGATCAACCTCACCGCCATTCGAGATCCCCGGCAGATGGTTGCACTGCAGCTGCTCGACTCGCTGGCAGTGCTGCCGTTCATTCGCCGGGCCCCACTGCTGGATATCGGCAGCGGCGGCGGCCTGCCAGGCATCCCAATCGCCATCGCACGGCCGCAACTCGATGTCACCCTGCTCGACAGCAATGGCAAAAAGACACGCTTTCTGACGCAGGCCAAACTGACACTGCAGCTCGACAATGTCACAGTGACGCAATCCCGCATCGAAGCGTGGCAGCCGTCAAAACCACCCTTGGACATTACCTGCCGCGCCCTCAGCACTCTGCAGCAAATCATCGGCTGGTCACAGCATCTGCTGACACCCCAAAGCGGGATCATAGCCATGAAGGGGCAATACCCCCACCGGGAGCTTGATGAGATTGCCGACCAGGATCTGAACATTGATGTCCACCCGGTTGCAATTCCAGGGGTCACTGCACAGCGTCACATTGTCTGCATCAGTGGATTCAAAAATCATCCCCTCCCGCTACTTGCACAATAAAGCAGACAAGTTATACTTGTCCTATATATTGTACATAAGAAGGGGCTGTCCATGAGAGTCGTCAACTTTTCAGATGCCAGAAATCGACTGAAAAATGTTTTAGATCAAGTGGTTGAAGATTTTGATTTCACGATTATCTCACGTAGAGATGCCGATGATGCCGTGGTGATGTCTCTCGATCACTTCAATGGATTGATGGAGACCGTCCATTTGCTAAAAAACCCGGCCAATGCAGCGCATCTCGCAAAATCAATTGCTCAATATCGCTCGGGAAAAGTTGAAAGTCACAAATTAGTAGATGACTGAAATAGTGGCATGGACTAAAGAAGCCTGGAAGGATTATATTTATTGGCAAGGCCAGGATAAAAAAACGCTCAAGCGTATTAACAGGTTAATTTCTGACGCACAAACAACCCCTTTTGAGGGCATTGGCAAGCCTGAGCTACTGAAAGAGAATTTATCGGGTTTTTGGTCTCGTCGTATCGATGAAAGTAATCGGTTGGTGTATGTTGTTGAAGGGAGTCGTCTTACGATAATTTCCTGTCGCTATCACTATAAGAAGTGATTTAATCTCTCACTATGCCACGCAATGCCCTGCGGTTATTGCGCCCGTGCTACAGCGATTGCAAAGTGATGAAAACTGACATTTCGACAGTGACAAGAAAAGGCCAGGTGACGATCCCGGTCAGACTAAGAAGAGCTTTTGAACTCGAGGAGGGCAGCCATATTCGTTTTTTAGAAGATGGAAAGCGAATTATTATTGAGCCTGTTGTCGAAGATGTTGAAGCGGCTTTTGGACTGATCAACTCTGAAAATTCAATCTCCTCCAGTGAGATTAAGGAAGCTATTCGGAATCGCGCCGGTAAGAAGTGATCGCGGTCAAAACCGTCCGGGCATATGAGCACGATGCGGAAGCCTCGCAAGGCTAACCTCTAACACATCCCATGAACTATTCGTGATAGCATAATTGCCTTCCATTTCACATCACAACAAACACCATGTCGGCAAGAGTCCCCTTCAGCAACCTGCCCGGACGCCACGAGCGTCATTTTTTACGCAAGCTCAACAACCCCCTGTTTGATGAGCCGATCACTGACTACAGCGATGAAGATCTGCTCGAGGTACAGCGGCTCGACAACGATGAGCTGCTGAGTTACCTCACGGACCTGCGCTCACTGGTGCAGCGCGCCATCACTCTCAATCCCAATGAAGAGAGCCAGGTGATCCTTGACCTCAAGGCCGACCTCGACCAATCCTATGAGAAATCCTGCACCCTGGCTGATGACCAGCGCAGCAATAGGGAGGCAATTTCGCAGCTGCTGGAGGTGATCATGAAAACAGTACGCACCTCTGCCGGCAATGACACCCTTGCACAGCAGCAGCTCGAGGACGAACTGCTGGCGCGCACCCTCCACTTCCGCCTGCTGGAGCACCCCATCGTCGCCGATATGCTGGATCCTGACACCCGCATTCAGCCGCATGAACTGGTTGCTGCGCTGCTGAGTGAATCCGAAGAGGAACTTGCTGCGGCGCTGGAGATTTTTGATGCCGAACAGCTTGAGCAGACAATTGCTGATGCACGCAGGCTGCTGGGCGGCATGGATCCGATCCCGCATGACGCACAGGCCAGGTTTCGGCAGATTGAGAATTGCCTGGCACAGTTAACCCCCTCACCCTAACCCTCTCCCAAAGGGAGAGGGAACTCTATGCGAATCGATACAGGAGATATGCCATGACTACGAAAAGTAAGGCAGCCAGTCGAATCCTGGATGCTGTACATGAGACAGCGCGCGATCTCCATGATGCGGGCTTCATCGATATGCGTAGCATGCGACATTATGACGCCCTTTGCCTTGAGCCAGTTCCCGAGTATTCGAGTGAGAGCATCCGCGCCCTTCGTGAACGTTACAAACTCAGTCAGGCTGTGCTTGCCTCCGTACTCAACACAAGCCCCTCAACAGTCCGGCAATGGGAAATTGGCGCCAGGCACCCGAGCGGACCATCACTTAAACTGCTTAATCTGCTTGACAAGAAGGGACTGGAAATCTTGATTTGAGCACACAAATCAACTCCCTCACCCT
>JAUVEG010000043.1 GCA_030594925.1 Gammaproteobacteria bacterium | reverse complement strand
GACGACCTGAACACTGCCAGTCGCACGTTCGACAATAATGCCGAGATCGCCTGTGCCGCGCAGTTCACAGCTCTCCTGGGCATGCGCTGCTGCCATTGTGAGAAACAGGATAACCAGTAGTCCTTGAGTGGCCAATATCTTTACTAAGGAGTCAAATTTCAAAAATGGCTCTCGCAAAGGCGCAAAGACGCAAAGGTTTTTCTTGGCGGGCTTTGCGTCTTTGCGAGAGAAGATAGAATCTTCATGCACAGTGAGTCTAAGACTTGGTCTCACTAGAGAAATCAGCTTTTTCATTTTTTTTGCTCCACTGTTCCTTGCTTCAGTTGTTGCGCCAGCCAATTGGCTTCCTGTTCGCTGAAAAATGGTTTCCATGGCGGCATAGGCGTGCCGGGGCGGCCATGGTTGATGGTGACAGCGACTTGCTCTTGCGTGAGCTTTTCGAGCGCGTCAGGTTTTAACGAGGGGCCGAGGCCGCCCTGCAAAGTCATGCCGTGACAGGAGCCACAGTCGTGTTTCAGGATATAGAGTATCTCTGTACGGCGTGACTCGGTGATTTCATTCGGGGGAGCTGTCTCTTGTGCATTGCCGGGAGAGGTTTTGTTTTCGCCTGCACCTGTGATATGCACAATCCCGGTCATTTTGGGATGCGGCCCGCAGCGGTAGGGGAGGTCGCCTGCCTCATCGAAGGTTCTTTCATAGAAGTCACCGGGAAAGAGATAGTCCGGCTCCTTCTCTCCAAGCTGCTCGAACCACACGCTGTGATATTGGCGTTTCTCCTTGTTGGTCCAACGGATGGTGTCGCCAGCCTCGATGGTGATCTCGGCGGGCAGGAATTTGAATTTGAAAATCCCGACATCATGCGTGGTGGCAGCCAGTGCTGAGCCGGAGATGAAAGAGAGCAATAATGACAGAATATGAATCATAGCTAGCGAGGCTACACCTCAGACTGGTAAGGCATGAAAAAAACATTTCCTCTCGCCAAGACGCCAAGATCGCAAAGGTTTTTCTTGGCGTTCTTTGCGGCTTTGCGAGAGCCATTTTTAAAATTTGACTCATTTGTAAACATGTTGGTCTCTCAAGGATTACTAGTAGCAATGTGAGATCAAGAGGGCTGTCTTGCCGTTATACCCGTCATTCCGGCGAATGCCGGAATCCAGGAAAATTGCGATCAACAGCGGGCTTGGATTATTCGCTTCGCTCACCCTACGGGCCGCCCTTTAGGCGTTCAAAGCGCAAGCGCTTTAGTCCGGCCTACGCCGGGATGACGGACTTAGCGTTTGACCGCATTGACCTCTACTTTGTCACTGTCATTGTCAAAACCAAGCAGGTAACCCAGCGACACATGGTGGAAGCGTGCATTGGTGTAGTCGTCATGGATGGCGAAACCGAAGTTATAGATCTTGTCCAGCGTCATGCTGACATCACCGGGCTTGTCGGATTGCAGCTTGCGCGTCATTTCGACCACCCAGGTGTCGCCATCTAGAGAGGCATTGAATGCAGAGCCATGACCGCCTTCCATGACGCGGTCAGCGAGGATATGGCCATCTTCGCTCTCGCTTTTTCCCGATTTGTAGCGAATGAGATCCATAGAGTGGCCCTGATCCATTTCGCTCTGGATCTCGGCATCATCTTTACGCTTGTCCCAGCCACCGCGTTTTTTGCCGCGCCTGCCCTTGATCTCGACCTTGCTGCGGCTCTCGGTGATGTATTTAGTGACTTTTTCACCGGGATTGTGAGGCATGGTGTCGAGATCATGATGACAGGTTCCCCAGCATCCGGCCTGTGCTGCGTATTTGACATCATCAGTGGCAAACATGATGGCGAGTTTCATGGGGTTGTCCGGATCCATCTTGCCGCCGTCAACAAAGGGGGCCGGGGTATGTTCGCTGTTCTCCCACTCAAAGCGCATGTAGAGGTTCTCATCATCATGCATGGCCTGTACGGCGACAGGAATACTGCCGCGTTTGCCGGGAATCAGGGTCTCCTCAGGCTCCAGTTTCTCTCCGGTGACGATCTTCTCTCCCATCTTGTCCGCTTCCCTGTCGTGACAGGTAAAGCAGCGGTCGCCCAATTTAATGAAGGGGCGAGCTCCACCATGATCCTTGCCGGTAAGCATCCACTCCATCGAGGACTGGCCAGGGTAGAAGAGGGTGATGTCACGTACGGGAGCACTGCTCCAGTCAATATCACTGTCGGCTGATGCAGCGGCTGGGGCGGGTTGTGCGGCTGCTTCAGCAGGGGCTGCTGCTGTTTCAGTTGGAGCTTCTTCAGCTGCAGGTGCTGCTGCAACAGGCGCAGCGGCAGCAGCGGCGCTAGCCAGTGCGGCCTTGACTGCTTTGTCGACAGCCTCCTCGACGGCTTTGTCGATGCGTTTTTGGGTCTCTGCCCTGGCTCTCTTTTTCTTCTCTTTGAGTTTCGCTTTTTCTGCGGTCTCTTTATCTGCAGCTTCCTTCTCCTGCTGTTGGACCAGCTTCAAGCCGTCCAGATAGAGCTGCGGTACTTTGCGGATAAAGGCGGGATTGGGCTTTTCCAACTCCTCGATCTCTTCATCCGTTAGCTGGTCCCGCACATTCTTGTGGGCGATGCCTTTATGACAGTCGATGCAGGTCTGGCCTGTCTCGAATGCATTCAAATGTTGCTTGCGCGCCCGTGGCTTCTGAAAAGCCGGGTTCATGGATTCAAAGTTGTGACAGTTGCGGCATTCACGTGAATCCGTCGCTTTCATCGTCTTCCAGACATTTTTTGCCAGTTGCAGACGATGGTTGTCAAATTTTTCAGAGGTATCGATGGTTCCTAATATCTTGTGCAGGACCTCTTTGCTCGCCTCTATTTTACGCACCATCTTGTGAATCCAGGGTTTGGGTACATGGCAGTCGGAACACACTGCACGTACGCCGCTGCGATTTGAATGGTGGATGGTGGGTATGTATTCCTGATAGACGTTATCTTCCATCTCATGGCAGGAGGTGCAGAATTCCATGGTGTTGGTGGCTTCCATGGCGGTGTTGAATCCGCCCCAGAAAATGATGCCGAGAATAAAGAACAACAGTGCGGCGCCGATAGTTGCGCCTTTTGTCACCCGGCGAGAAAACAGTCCGGGTTTTTTCATCTCTGTTGCCATCTCAATTCTCTCCTGCAAATTAGAAAAAAGGCGGACACAGAGTCATAACATAACACTGTGTCCGCCCGAACTGCTGCTTCTTTAAGTTACGTGGTTAACACGATTGTAGACGTTGAATTTACCGGTCGGTGCAAAAAGCCCCTTGACGCGAGCCTTCTCTTCAAGTGTCTTGGCATCGAAGATGATGATCTCACCATTGGGTTTTTTGCTGTCCTTACGGTTCCATACAGACGCCCAAACTTCAGTGCCATCCTTATTGAACTCGAAATGGACCGCCGCATAACCTTCAACATCGGTCAGCTGAATGGTCTTGACAATTTCACGCGTCTTCTTGGAGATGACCTGAACGCTTTGCTGTACTTCAGGCTCTGGATGCTTGGTCTGATCCGCCCAAACGTAGTCTGAGTTGGGATGTGTGCGCAGGAACACGCCGGGGCCGTCTGTTTCGACTTCGTAGCAGATTTTCCACGCCTGGTCTTTATGACCAGCGGGATCGTTGCCCCATACAGTCACCTTGCCAACACCCAGGTGGGTGGTTCCGCCGACAGGACCGCACTTTTCATCATTCCAGTTCGCGCCCGGGCCGGGATGCGGCTTCTTGTCCACATCGATCATGGCTTCCAGCTTTTGCGTTTTGGTATCGATGACGACCATCTTGTCAGAGGCGTTCGCCGCAATTTGGAAATAGCGGCCGGTCGGATCGAAAAAACCATCATGCAGGTACTTGGCGGAGTTGATCATGGTGATCTTCAGGTTATCAAGATCTGAATAGTCCACCTGCCACATCTGGCCCAACTCCTTCGCGGCAACCAGCCAGGTTGGAGCCATCGGAGTGTCATAGATAGCAGCCACACGAGACTCGTTGACGAACTCGCCATCGACATTGACGCCGCGGGTAGAGACGACTTTCAGCGGCATCATGGTTTCGGCATCGAGAATAACGAAATGAGAGGGCCAGTAGGCGCCGCCGATCACGTACTTGCCATCGCCTGATACGGCAACGTCACGCGCATCATAGGCAACCTGGACATTGGCGACCTTCATCTTGTCAGGGGTCTGCCACAGGTCGACCTTGGTCATCATGCCGTCACGTCCCATGACATACCAGAAGCGCCCCGGATCTTTCGCCTTGAGGGTGTCGTGATGCTCTGTTGTCTTGAGTACATGTACCGCATAACCTGTATCAATGCGTGCAAAGACTTCTTTTTTGTCTCCGTCGATAATGGCTATCTTGCCGACATCACGCTCTATAACCAGGAAGAAGTTCTCCCAGTTGCGGTCATGCATCGGCTTTGTCGGGTAATCTTTAGGGTCTACAAGAACGACATGACGCTCTTTCATCAGGGAGAGCGGCATTTCAGGTGGAATGGGCGGATCGATCTGGATATAGGTTGCCAGCAGGCTGATCTCTTCCTTCGAGAAGATATCGTCGAAGTTGTTCATGCCGCCTTCTGTACCCAGGGTGATAATCTTTTCCAGACGCTCCTGGCCTTTTTCCAGGGTGCTTTTTGGCTCCAGGTTTTTACCGGTGGCGCCTTTACGCAATACACCATGGCAACCGGCGCAACGCTGAAAGTACAAACTCTTGGCTTTGTCGAAATCAGCCTCGGACAGTGTTGGCTGCTTGGCGTCTGCTGCGGATGCCTGAAACGACACGCCGGCAAGGGCCAAACTGATTGCACCGGTTAATACAACACCGATTCGTCTATTTTTCGTCATTGCTTATCTCCTAATGGAAAGCTCTGTTGTGGGAATCATCACCTGTCCGCTCGTGGCAGACACGCTAACGTTCAAATATTATGAATATGCTGATATTCTCTCATTGACTTGAGTCAAGTTGATACATGATTGTAGCCGAATATTGATTTAGATCAAGTTTTTAGAAATTTTCACTGAATATCCCTTTTTTATGCTGGTATGCTTAAAATGAGGAGTGTCTTTGAATGAATGAGAGAGTGAACAATGGGTAGAAATACAAAAATGTTGTTGCTGGTTCTACTGGCGGGGGCTTTACTGGTTGCAGCGATCCTGACCTTTATCGCCCTGGGTCCGGGGAATCCTGTTCCCTGGTTGTTAACAGCCTCACTGATTGCCATTCCGGTGCTGATGAGGCGCAGTGAAAACCGACACTTTGCGGTGTGGAGAGATGAATACAGCGTGGGTGTCGATTCACTGGACAATGACCACAAGAAACTCCTTACTCTGATTAACCATCTGCAGACGGCTGTCCGCTATCAGACGGGGGAGGAGTTTGAAAAAGAGGCTCTCGAGGAGGTGGTTGCCTATACGAAATACCATTTTGAGCGCGAAGAGAAGATGATGCAGGATGCCGGTTATGCAGACCTGGAGGTGCACAAGGAGTTGCACCGGGAGATGATCGCCAAAGTAGAAGAGTTTGTCCTGGACTACGAGAAACGGGGACACGAGGCGTTGGAAGATGTCGCGCTCTATCTGAAGAACTGGCTGGTCAATCACATCAACGGTACTGATCAGGAGTACAGCTCCCTGCTCAAGCAGAAGGGCATGGGCTAGATCCGGGATGAAAAATAAATTAACCACAGATGGACACGGACGCACACAGATATTTTGACATCTGTTTTAACAAAATGTATTCAAAGCACGGAGTTATTGAGATGTTACGGTCTCTATTCGCCCTGCTGCTGATTTTTCCACTCTCTGCGGTTGCTGGAAAAGCCTCTGGTTTCGACATTGTCACCATGACAAACGGAGACATTCACCTGGGTACGGTCGCCGTGGAATCCCTCTCTATCGAAACCGGGTTTGGCAAAATATCCATTCCATACTATCGGCTGCGCACTCTGGAAATAGGCGCGGGCAAGCGTTCCTGTCTTCTCACTACCCGCCAGGGTGAGCGCTTTTACGGTCAGGTTGTGGAGAGTGAAATGACCATGCTTCGCGTTCTTGACACTACATTGCCACTGGCTACAAGCGACATTGCCTCGATCAATTTCGCCTCGCGAGGCATTCGATCTGCGCCCCGGCAGACTCCTGATGTCATAACGACCCGCTTTGGCGATCAGTTTCTGGTGCGGGTGCTTACCCGGGACCTGTTGTTCAAAACACCCTCCTCGATAGAGATCATCGACACCGGTAAAATTCGCTTCATCGATAGCATTACCTTGCCCGATGATGAGCCCGATGAGGAGGAGAAACCAACGACGCAGATCACGCTGGTGGATGGCGCTATCCACCAGGGCCAGCTCATTGTAGAGCATTTTCAGGTTGAAACCAGTGATGCCCTGACACTCAAAATGCCAGTAGAGGCGCTATCCGGTATTCGCTTTGGCGTCACTAGAGACAATGGCAAGGCGGATTTCTCCCACCGTTGGGAAAAGCCTCCGTCATCCCTGTTTCAGGATACGATGGTCGATGGCTCGCTTGCCCCTGAAATGGTCATTATCCAGGGGCGCGAGTTTATCAGGGGGGATGCCCGGGGTGACAGTGATGAGAGGCCTCCAACAGCTGTCAATCCAGGAACATTTGCTATTGGTGTTTTTGAGGTCACGTTTGACGAGTACGATCAGTTTTGCGCCGCTACTAACCGCGATTTGCCTGATGATGAGGGCTGGGGGCGGGGAGATAACCCTGTGGTCAATGTCTCGTGGCAGGATGCCAAAGCCTATACCGAATGGCTCGGCAATAAAACGCGCAGGCGATACCGCTTGCCCAGTGATGCCGAATGGGAATACGCGGCGCGTGCAGGAACAGAGTCGACATATTGGTGGGGTAATGAAATTGGTACAGCCCGGGCCAACTGCGAAGGCTGCAACTCTCTCTGGGATGGCGCCAAAATCGCTCCCGTTGGAAGGTTTGCTGCAAATCCATTTGGGTTGCATGATACGGCCGGCAACGTGTTTGAATGGGTGGCGGACTGCTATCATGACAGCTTCGCCGAGGCGCCTGCCGATGGCGCCCCAATTGAAAAACCCGGTTGTGGCAAACGTGTTATTCGTGGTGGAGCCTGGAGTTTCCCCCCAAAAGAGATCCGTTCAGCCAACCGCTGGCGTGATTTTCCCACAAGACGCAGCGACGATACCGGATTTCGGGTGGCGAGGGATATCGACTAATGCAGAAATGCACAAAACATGGACTGTAGGGTGGCATAAGCGGAGCGCATCCCACCATTTCCGGTGCAATGCGCGGAGCTTATTAACACCCTACGGCGCGGCACAGGCCCCTTACCTACGTCCATGGTCGCTTCCGACATCCTGCCTCTGGCGACACTGATACATCCATGTATGACGTAGGCGAAGCGATTCGATCAGAGCTTCTTTAATGACTGGTTCCCGCAGAGCGTGTAATCTTGTTATAGACGTTGTATTTCCCCACAGGCTTTTTCATGGGAATACGCTTTATCTCCTGCAGGGTCTTTGCGTCATAGACGACGATGGCGCCGTCCATCTCCCAGATGCTGACCAGTGCATAGCGGCCGTCGCGGGTGAATTCCACATGCGCTGATGTCATGCCCGGCGCGGGTCGCAGGGTCTTTACAATTTCCAGAGTCTGCTTGTCAATCACATGCATGGCATCTTTGTCCTTGCCGAAAAAGACATCGACCCAGGCGTAGGGGGAGTTTTCGTGGCTGCGCATGAAAAATCCGGAACCCAGGGTGGAGATTTTCCTGATGGGCTTCCAGCTTTTCATGTCAACGATCGTGACGGCGCTCTCCTTGAGGTTTGGAGTCGCCAGCAGCGTCTGTTCGCCTCGTTTCCAGGTGATCCCTGAACTGAGATGCGGCATGCCGGGGATGGCCAGATCTGCAACCTTGCGGCCAAGGTCCAGATCAACCACCTGGCCTTCACCTTTGCGTGAGGCGCTGAGAATATGCACATATTCCTGGTCGAAAAAGAAGTCATCCAGCACGGCATCGAGTTTGATGCGGCGTATCGGGAATTGCTCTGTGGTTGCCTCTCCCGACTCTTTACGGTAATCGTGCACCCATTTGCCGAAGCCGGGAGGGGGCGGGTCGGCGTAACTGATCTCCCACACCTCCGGGCTGTCTTTGAGTGCGGCAATAAAGCTGTTGCGGGGTCGCGCATCATAGACGGCCGAAATGCGCGAGCTCTCTCCCTTGCTATCCACAACCGGGATAATCTTCACCAGGCTGAGGTCAGCGGCATCCAGAATGACCAGCGTATTCGGCATATAGTTGCCCACGATCAGGAAACGATCATCGCTGGAGATAGCGCTATTGCGGGCATTGATCCCGACGCGGATTTCCGCCGTCATTTTTAGCTGGTAGATGTCGAACTTGCTGATCCAGCCATCGCGCGATGTGAAA
>JAUVEG010000193.1 GCA_030594925.1 Gammaproteobacteria bacterium | reverse complement strand
ATGAGGGATAGTGTTCTATCTCTGGCTGCATGGCGTGCGAATGTTTCGCGCGCAGGAAGCCCCGATAGCGGGGACCTTAGTGTGGAAAAAAACAGATGGATCCAGAATGCCTCCATGGGACCCGCGCTTAACATCATCGAGGTCAGCGCCGAAACTGTCAGCGGCATGAGTTCCAGATCACACGACTACTGGTTCACCCACCCGTGGGTCAGTAGTGACGTCCTGACCCAGTTTCTATTCCATAAACCCCCTCCCAAGCGAGGACTTGTGGAAAACGTACGGGAGGATAACATCCGCTACTGGACTTTCCCGCCGGATTATCAGGAACGCATCATAGATATCGTCACACAGGCTGTTGAAACCAGGAGAAGCCAGATAGCAGGTGAAGAGTAAAGTAACCTCTGAATAGATCCATGGGATGGGGGGCAGTCACTGCTCAGCTGCATGAACGCCTCTCGTCAGTCCATACGCAGGTGATCATTTCAGATGCCATGTGGTTAAAGGTCAACTCTGCCATTTGAGCAGCGTGTCGCTCCCACCCAAATCTCTTCCATCGTCCACTGCCTACGTCCGTAGAGCCATAGCACCATGTAGATAGGAAGCACCCGGTTTCGGGAATCTATTCAGAGTACACCATAGTCGAAAGGCAGGATGTCATCACCACGATGAGCAACGCCATAAATAGCAGCAATAGTATTGCCACACATCATGGTATGAATTGATTTTTCTTGCATTTCCCGATAGATTTTTAACCTTGGGCTGCTGATGCCCCATATTTGGAGAATGACAATGGCCCGATTCTGCATAATTTCCATTCTTACACTCTCACTGGCAATGCCTGGTGCAATCAACGCATCCTCTGTCGCGAGCTCTTACACAAAACTGGATTTTGAAAAAGACTGCACCATTGATGGACCCGCCAAAGATGAAGATGAGGCGGGAATGGGAGGATCATACATATGCAGCATCGACAACACGCCAATAATATTTTTTCAGGAGGGTGATATGCGCCAATCGGCAGGATTTGGGGCTCCAAAACAGTTTCAGACGTTTGGACCGTTCAACCACATGAATACGACTATTGAATGGCGAAGCATCAACAACAAACCTTTTGCAGCGATTGTGCGCTGGTTTATAGCGAATATGAACCATGAGACCGGTAATTTTGACAAATCCCTCGAGGCGCAGATCCTGGTGGTTCACCGGGTGGCTGCTAATCCCGACGATCTGACATGTATCGTTGCTCTGGTCGATGCGAGGGCAAACAGCAATGCCAATCAACTGGCGCGAAAAGTCGCCGATACATTGGCTTCATCATTCGACTGTAGAGCAGACCGGCCCGGATATCATGGAAAACGTGGCAAATATGCCCATGATCTCTCTATTTATTGAACTACCAGTAGAGGAAATTTCCAACCGCAAAATCGGCGCAGGCGCTGCTGACTCTCATGCCGAAAAATTTAATAATGGAAGAGCTGGGCAGGTAGGGTCAAGCCTGTAGAGGCTCCTGGCTATTTGATCCAATCTGATAGATCATGTCAGGACAATCATAATTCACCAGGTGTGAGAGATGCGTATAGGTATCCCCAGTGAAATCAAGCCTCTGGAATCCCGGGTGGGACTGATCCCGGAAGCCTGTGCAGATTTTGTGCGCAGCGGCCATGAACTCTTTCTGCAACAGGGAGCCGGAGAAGCCAGTGGATACCCGGATGAGGCTTATGCCAGGCTTGGAGTAACGCTGGTTGCAGATGCTGCAGCGCTCTACGAGCAGGCTCAGGTGATCGTCAAGGTGAAAGAGCCGTGGGCAGATGAGCCGGAGATGCTGCGTCGTGATCATCTGCTCTTCTGTTTTCTGCATCTTGCTGCAAATCCACTGTTGACTAACCAGTTGCTGGAGAGTGGTGCTACCGCCATAGCATTTGAAACTGTCGCCGATCGCGGTGGTCTGCCGATACTGGCTCCGATGAGTGATATTGCCGGGCGTCTCTCTGTACAGATCGGAGCCGGATTGCTGCATCGTTCTCAGAAAGGCAAAGGGGTGTTGTTGGGCGGTCTGCCGGCGACCGGACGGGGGAGGGTGGTGATACTCGGCGCGGGCCAGGCGGGTGGTAATGCGGCGCGTATGGCTGCCGCATTCGGGGCGCAGGTGACGGTGTTTGCGCGCAGGCGTGAGCGCATGCAGCAGATGCGAGCAATCGGCGATAACGTTACCGCCATCTATCCTTTCGATGCAAGCATTTCAGAAGCGCTTGTGGATGCGGATTTACTGATTGGTGCGGTACTGACTCCCGGAGCCAAAGCGCCGAAACTGGTGTCACGCGAGCAGGTTGCTTCGATGGAGCCCGGCAGTGTCATCGTGGATATTTCAGTGGATCAGGGCGGTTGCATTGAAACCACGCGCCCCACTACCTATGAATCACCCACTTTCCAGGTTGATGGTGTGACTCACTTTGGCGTCACCAATATGCCGGGAGCGGTACCCCGCAGCGCCTCCGAGGCGCTCTCTGCAGCGATGATTCCCTATTTACGTGAACTGGTTTCTGCAAACTGGAGTGACAACTCCGTTTTGTCGGCGGCGATCAATGTGCGTGATGGAGAGTTGCTGCATCCGGCGCTGCGAGAACAATACCAGTGATTCCGGATATCGGATTCGCAAGCCTCACAGCAGTATGATACGCCTGAACCTCACCGCTTCAGTGGCGCCAAACCGGATTACGGTTTGATATAGCTGTACCCCATGGCCTGCAATCTCGCCACCTCAGCAGGGGCGTTTTGGGTAGAGGTGAAGTTGAAGCCAGAGCCTGACAAACCAGCCAGGATCTTCTCTTTGGAGCAATCGACTAATCCGTCTCGGAGAATTTCAAGAAAATACCTTCTCTGCTTTCAAAATCTGTGACGCCTGGGTAGATCCAGGTGTATTCTATTAGTGCATTCATATTTGATCTTCAGGAGCAGGTAGATGTCCGATAAACCACAAAAATTATTCATCATGGTGACTCATGGTCCCGAGAATCCGGAACTTGCTACTATTCCATTTGTCATGGCTACTGCAGCACAGGCATCGGATGTGGAAGTGGTTATGGGATTTCAAGGTAATGGCAGCATGCTGATGATTAAATGTATGGCTGACCATGTCTTCGCCCAGGGATTCCCTAAGCTCAGTGAACTGATAGAAGCTTATGTGGAAGCCGGTGGAAAACTGTACGTTTGCGGCCCCTGCGTAGGATCACGTCAAGTCAACGAGGATGAACTCTTGGGAGGCGCTACCATTGTAGGTGCGGCAACTTTCGTATCAGAAAGTTTAAGCGCCACCCAATCGCTTATTTACTGAAGGACCTGGTTATGACTAAGGGGTACGGTGACTATCACTTCCTGGTGAATATCTTGTTGGTCAATTTGTGTATGAATACTCAGCAGCAAGAAAAAATCCTTCGGATGACAAAAAGCCCTTCTCGTTGCCTGCTCTGCTTTTTGGCGCCGGAGATGCCGGATGTCAGGCGCATGATCATTGGTTTGCAAGATGGATGAATACACACGACCTGATTTTGATAGATCAGCCCTCATAACAATTGATGTTCTGAGGGATACATTGGATGGGCAATCTTTAGAAATACCCGGTACTTCTGCCGCATTGCCAAAAATGAAACAACTGCTGGATTTTTATCGAGAGAGTAATAAACCCATTATTCATATTGTCCGGATATACAAGGCTGATGGCTCAAATGTCGATTTATGCAGGAGGGGAGTGATCGAAGCTGGTGCAGAGATATTGACAGAAAACAGTTTGGGTGCAGAACTTGCACCACAGTTATTTGATAATGAAGCGGTATTGTACGATACAAAGCTGCTTTTAAACGGCGGTGTTCAGAAGATCTCTAATAATGAAGTCATCATTTATAAGCCTCGATGGGGTGCGTTTTATAG
>JAUVEG010000015.1 GCA_030594925.1 Gammaproteobacteria bacterium | reverse complement strand
TCCGGCGATGGTCGGCAGGCGCGGGTCGTCCCAGCCGGATACCAGGCCATCATCCACCAGCTGCGTAAGCTTGCGTTTGCTCATCACGGTATATTGCAGATTGAGGCGTGAAAACTCGATCTGCTGCGGATGGCAGTCGATCGTGATGTTGTCCAGCACCCAGTCGTACAGCGGACGGTGGTCTTCGAACTCCAGCGTGCACAGCGAGTGGGTGATCCCCTCCAGTGCGTCGGAGATGGGGTGGGTGAAGTCATACATCGGGTAGAGGCACCAGGCATCACCGGTCTGATGATGGACCAAGCCGCTGCGGATGCGGTAGATGACCGGATCACGCATATTGATGTTGGGGCTGGCCATATCGATCTTTGCGCGCAATACGCGGCTGCCGTCCTCGAACTCACTACCGCGCATGCGTTCGAAGAGGTCGAGATTCTCCTCTACGGAGCGGTCGCGCCAGGGACTGTTTCTGCCGGCCTCGGTAAGCGTCCCGCGATGTTCACGCATCTCTTCGGCAGAGAGCTCGCAAACATAGGCGAGACCCTTGCTGATCAGCTCGACTGCAAAATCATGCAGCTGTCCAAAGTAGTCGGAAGCGAAGTAGAGATTGTCCCAGTGGTATCCCAGCCACTCGACATCATGCTCGATGGCATCGACAAATTCCTCCTCCTCCTTTTGCGGATTGGTATCGTCAAAACGCAGGTTGCAGCTGCCCCTGTAATCCTCGGCGATGCCAAAATTCAGCACGATCGACTTGGCGTGGCCGATGTGCAGATAGCCGTTTGGCTCCGGAGGAAAGCGCGTTGCTATGCTGCTGTGCTTGCCGCTGGCCAGATCGGCATCGATTACCTGGCGGATAAAGTTTGTTGGCTTTTGCTCTTGCATGTAACTTCTCTAAAACCCTGTCTCTCGCCAAGACGCCAAGATCGCAAAGATTTTTCCTGGCGGGCTTAGCGTCTTTGCGAGAGTAATGATTGTAATTTGGTAACTCAAGGATTTTCTATCCAGGCTATTGCCTGGTCGATGCGGCGCAGCACCGCCTCCTTGCCCACCAGCGAGAGTGTCAGGTCGAGATCAGGAGAAGGCGCGCCGCCGGTGACAGCAATGCGCAGCGGCATGGCCACCTTGCCAAAACCGACTTCAAGCTGCTCAACCACGCCTGCAACGGCCGCATGCAGCGATTCACGCGACCAGTCACCCAACTGCTCAAGTGCTGACTTGACCGCCTGCAGCGCTTCCACGGATTCAGGTTTGAGCGCCCGCTTTGCCGCTTTGGCATCATATTCATCAAAGTCACGATAGTAGAAGAGTGATATATCGGCCAGCTCTTCGAGTGTCTGTGCGCGTTCACGCTGCGCCTCGACAACCGCCTGAAGATGATACCCCACCGTAACCTCGAGTCCGCGCTGATTCAGATGCGGCGCCAGATGAATTGCAACATGGCGCGCATCGTGCTGTTTCAGATAGTGTTGATTGATCCACTGCAGTTTTTCAGTATTGAAGGCGGACGGCGCTTTGTTGACCCCCTCCAGATCAAACAGTTCAATCATCTCTTCAGTGGAAAAAATCTCCTGGTCGCCATGAGACCAGCCGAGACGCACCAGGTAGTTCAGCAGCGCATCGGGGAGGTACCCCTCCTCCTTGTACTGCATGACACTGACCGCGCCATGACGCTTGGAGAGGCGTGCACCATCATCGCCGAGAATCATCGGCAGATGGGCGTATTTCGGAACCGGAAGATTCAGCGCCCGCAGCATATTGATCTGCCGCGGCGTGTTGTTGATATGGTCGTCGCCGCGAATCACATGCGTGATATTCATATCGGCGTCATCCACCACCACCGTCAGATTATAGGTGGGTGAACCGTCGCTGCGGCGAATGATCAGGTCATCGAGTTCGCGGTTATTGATAAACAACCTGCCGCGAATGAGGTCGTCAACCACCACGTCACCTTCGTCAGGATTGCGGAAACGGATCACATGCGGCTCGTCACCGGCAATATCCCGCCCCCTGCAGCGGCCATCGTAGCGAGGCTTCTCCTTGCGTTTCATCTGCTCTTCACGCAGTGTGTCGAGACGCTCACGACTGCAGTTGCAGCGGTAGGCAAGCCCCTTCATCATGAGGGATTCAATCACCTCCTCATAACGCTCAAAACGCTCTGTCTGGAAAAAAGGGCCTTCATCATAATCGAGACCCAGCCACTCCATACCCTCGAGAATGGCGTTGACGGACTCCTGTGTAGAGCGCTCCAGGTCGGTGTCTTCGATACGCAAGACGAACTCACCTCCATGCTTGCGCGCATAGAGCCAGGAGAAGAGAGCTGTGCGGGCGCCGCCGACGTGCAGGTAACCGGTGGGGCTGGGGGCAAATCTGGTGCGAATGGTCATGGTTTTATGGGGATCCACCTAAAATTGGCAGTTGGCAGTTGGCAAAAGCCTAATCGGGTCATTGCAATCTGATGGCTTCTCGATAACTCCGTGCTTTACTTGAACCTGTAGGGTGCCAATAAGCGACAGCGCATTGCACCTTCCCATGCGGCGCAATGCGCTGTCGCTTATTGCGCCCTACGCCTTGACGTAATCACACGATGCACGGGATTGTTGAGAAGTTACGCAATCAGTAATTATATTGTTGATTTTACTGCAAACTGCAAACTGCAAACTTTCTTTTCCTGCAAACTCTCCTATCAGTTCTTCATTATCTTCACAGAACTGTCGGCGCGCAACTGCTTGATATAGCCGGCCAGTGAACTTTGTCCGCGTGCTGCCTGCATGCTTTGACGCTCACTGTGACGCTCTTCAGTAGTGAGTGCAGCCGGGTCACCATCGATGACGGATGAGACAGCAATCACTGCGAAGCTGCCCGATGCCAGTTCAACCTTGTTGTAGCTGCTGCCCCCCTCTGCAGGACGAACCAGGGTGAAGGCCTTGCTGACAATCATTGGATCAATCTCCTGGTTGCCACTGCGTTTCACTGTTTTATCCTGTTCAAGCTGCAATGACTCGGCAGCAGCAATATCTGCCATGCTGCCAGCCTCTTTGCCGAGCCTCTTCAATATCTCATCCGCACGCTTTTGAGTAAGCTCTGTTTTGCGCTCTTTTTCGAGAATCGAGCGAATCCCGTCGCTGACCTCGTCCAGCGGCTTAGCAGTCTCCTCTTCATGATTCGCCACACGAACGACCATGTAGTTGTCGTCCTCAAGCTCCAGCACATCACTGTTACGCCCGGAGTTCAGCACATCATCACCAAAGGCGGCCTGAATAATTTTCGCATCGGAAAACTTACCCTCTGCTCCAGTGCGAGCAACCCAGTCACTCTCCTGCACCTTGACGCCAAGCGCATCGGCTACCGGCTGCAGCGTGCCTGAATCTGCATAGGAGAGTTCAGCAAGCTGATCATACTTTTCACCAAAGAACGCATCAGCCTCACTCTTTTTGAACTCATCCGCCAGTTGTTGTTTGACGTCATCAAATGACTGCAGATCTCCTCCCTCGACCTTTGTCACCTGGATGATATGGTAGCCAAATCGCGAACGCACCAGCTCACTGATTTGATCCGGCTGCAGTGCAAATGCCGCATCTTCAAACGGCTTGACCATCATGCCGCGCTCGACCGCGCCAAGATCACCACCATTGGATCCGGAACCCTTGTCATCGGAGTACTCCTTCGCAAGTTCAGCAAAATCGCCACCGGTTTTGATCTCGTCGAGCAACTTCTGTGCCCCGGCTTTGGCGTCATCATCACTGACATCGCCGCCAACCTTGATCAGAATATGACGTGCGTGCCGCGTTTCGGGACTTTTGAACTCATCCTTGCGCTCTTCATAGCTCGCCCTGAGCGCCTCTTCATCGACGCTGATATCAGCTGACAGAGCAGCATGATTGAGCTCTACATACTCCAGCTTAACGCGTTCCGGACGACGGAAGTTTTTCTGGTTTTCTTTGTAATAGGTTTCAACATCACTATCGCTGACCTCGACCTTCTGCTTGTCGCTGTCAGCATCAATCATCAGCCATGAGACAACCCTCTGCTGATTCTTGCGCCGAATCAATGCGTCAACTTCAGCATCGGTGACAAATGCCGAAGCGGAAATAGCATTGGTCAACAGCCCTGCTCCCAGACTCATGCGCAGATTTTCAGTGAAGGTATTGACGTTGCGGCCCTGGGATCTCATTACCCGCTCATACTCATCCTTGTCAAAAACACCGTCCCGCTGAAATACCTCCATGCTGCGGACCCGCTGTCTCACCATCTCGTCACCGGCGCGAATATTGAGATTATTGACCTGCTGGCTGAGCAGTGCATCCTGGATCATCTCGTTCATCACCTGTTGGCGCAGCATGTCGTCATTAAAAAACTCAGGGATTTTTCCACCAAACTGCTGACGCAGGTTATTGCGATAGTTGTTAAGGCTGTTCTCCATACTACGCTGCGTAATCTCGACATCGCCGACTTTGGCAACGACCGGATCCGAACCCCCGCCAACATACTCCTGAATACCCCAGAGTGCGAAAGGTATGCTGATCAAAATTACAATCGCATAGGCAAACCAGCCCTGCGCTCTATCTCGAATTTGCTGCAACATGGTGACAACCTGATATACAATTAAAAAAAGGGGCATCCGGATGGATGCCCCTTTTGAATAGTGGCGGAGCGGACGGGACTCGAACCCGCGACCACCGGCGTGACAGGCCGGTATTCTAACCAACTGAACTACCGCTCCAGAAAATCTGGTGGGTGCTGAGGGGATCGAACCCCCGACATTCGCCTTGTAAGGGCGACGCTCTCCCAGCTGAGCTAAGCACCCATGCAGGGGTTGTTAGTATCAACAGACCCCTTGTCATGAGGCGCGCTAGTTTACTGCATCTTTAAGCGCTTTGCCAGCCTTAAATGCAGGATTAATTGACGCCTTGATTTGTATCTCTTCACCGGTGCGTGGATTGCGTCCCTTGCGTGCTGCACGATGGCGTACAGAGAATGTTCCAAATCCAATCAGTGAAACACTGTCACCACTTTTCAGGGTTTCAGTAATTGCTGACAACATGCCCTCGAGCGCCATGCCTGCTTTTGCCTTGCTCATATCTGCATTATCTGCAATTGCATCGATCAGTTCGCTTTTATTCATAAGATTTTCCTCTTTTTTCGGTGATTGACTAAATAGAGTTCTTTATTACTTATCCCGCAGCTATGCCTGGAGAGACTGCAGTTTTAGGTGCTTGATTACATACATTACAAGCACTGCTGTCAAGCCTGTTTCGAGACTTTTATCAGAGAGTATTGCTGCAGATACAAAAAGAGTGTTGCAGGGAGTTGATTCCATGACAGTTTTACAAGCAGCAGCAACAGAATATTTCTTCAGTTTTCATAAAAAATCCCCCTCGATCCACCTTAGATAAAGGGGGATGCTTCTTTTCCATATCCATCAATGCTTTATCACAGCCGCCTTTTTATTTTCAGATGGCTTGCCGGCAGCCGGTTTGGTTACGTCCGCCTCTTCCCCCTTATGCGGCTCGGGTTGACTCACCAGCGCCATTTCAAGAACCTCATCGATCCACTGAACAGGACGAATGTCCAGACCCTGTTTGACATTTTTTGGTATTTCGACAAGGTCTTTTTCATTCTCTTTCGGGATCAGAACCCTCTTGATACCACCTCGCAGCGCCGCCAGGAGTTTCTCCTTGAGACCACCAATGGGAAGCACTTCACCACGCAGCGTAATCTCCCCTGTCATGGCCACGTCAGAATGCACCTTGATGCCGGTCAGCACCGAAACCAGCGCTGTACACATGCCAACTCCGGCACTCGGACCATCCTTGGGCGTGGCGCCTTCAGGAACGTGGATATGCACCTCCTGCTTCTGATAGAAGTCGGGTGCTATACCAAGACTATCTGCGCGACTGCGAACGACTGTCATGGCCGCCTGGATCGACTCTTTCATCACATCTCCAAGCTGTCCGGTCAACTGCATACCGCCCTTGCCCTTCACCAGCGCCGCTTCGATACGCAGTAACTCACCGCCTACCTCCGTCCATGCCAGCCCGTTCACCTGGCCTACCTGGTCCAGTTCATCGGCCATACCAAAACTAAAACGCCTGACGCCGAGATATTTTCCCAGTCGTGCGGGAGTAATACGAACACTCTTTTTACTGCTTTTGAGGAGCACATCCTTGACCACCTTGCGGCAGATCTTGGCAATCTCGCGCTCGAGATTGCGTACGCCGGCTTCACGCGAGTAGTAACGGATGATGTCACGCACGACGGCATCGCTCATCTCCAGTTCGTTCTCTTTCAGACCGTTGTTTTTCTTCTGTTTTGGAATCAGATACCTGACCGCAATATTGAGCTTTTCATCTTCGGTATAACCGGAGAGACGGATCACCTCCATCCTGTCGAGCAGCGCCGGAGGGATATTCATGGTGTTGGCCGTTGCCACGAACATGATATCGGAGAGGTCCAGATCGACCTCCAGGTAGTGATCCTGAAAGGTGTGGTTCTGTTCCGGATCAAGCACCTCCAGCAGTGCCGAGGCCGGATCACCGCGGAAATCCATCGCCATCTTGTCGATTTCATCCAGCAAAAAGAGCGGATTGCGTCTCTCCACGCGACTCAGGTTTTGTACGATCTTGCCCGGCATGGCGCCGATATAGGTACGGCGATGACCGCGTATCTCCGCTTCATCCCGCACACCGCCCAAAGCCATGCGTACAAACTTACGTCCGGTTGAACGCGCAATCGATTGTCCAAGCGAGGTTTTACCAACGCCGGGAGGGCCGACAAGGCATAAAATCGGCCCTTTCAGCTTGCGTACGCGCTGTTGTACGGCAAGATACTCCAGAATGCGCTCCTTGACCCTCTCAAGGCCGTAGTGATCAGCATCGAGAATCTCTTCAGCCTTGTTGATGTTATTATTGACCCGCGAGCGTTTTTTCCAGGGAATTCCGACCAGGGTATCGATATAGTTGCGCACCACCGTGGCTTCAGCTGACATCGGCGACATCATCTTGAGCTTGTTGAGCTCACCCAGCGCCTTCTTTTTGACCTCTTTAGGCATCCCCGCTTTTTCGATTTTTTCCGTCAACCCATCTATCTCGTTGGGCGCATCATCCATCTCACCCAGCTCCTTCTGGATCGCTTTCATCTGCTCATTGAGATAATACTCGCGCTGGTTTTTCTCCATCTGCCCCTTAACGCGGCCGCGGATGCGTTTCTCCAGCTGGAGGACATCATTCTCCTCCTCCACCAGTCGCATGAGATGCTCAAGCCGCTGCTGCACATCGATGATCTCCAGCACTTTCTGCTTTTCATCCAGCTTCAACGACATGTGCGCCGCCATGGTGTCGGCAAGGCGGCTGGGATCATCAATACTCGCCAGTGAGGTCAAAACCTCCGGCGGAATTTTTTTATTCAGTTTGACATAGTGATCAAACATCGAAAGAGCGGAACGCATGAAGAGATCCGTCTCCCTGTCATCGGCCATCCCTCCCTCCTCAAGGTGCTGTGGAGCTGAGCGGTAGAAGGCTTCTGTCTCAAGAAACTCACCCACTCTGACGCGATAGGCTCCCTCGACCAGCACCTTGACCGTGCCGTCCGGCAGCTTTAACAGCTGCAAGATATTTGCCAGGGTTCCAATTTCGTAGATCTCTGCTGTTGAGGGATCGTCAACATCGGCGCTTCTCTGCGCCACCAGCAGAATCGGCTGGTCGTGCCGCGTTGCATAATCGAGTGCATGTATTGATTTTTCACGCCCGACAAAGAGTGGAATCACCATATGGGGATAGACCACGACATCTCTCAGCGGCAGGATAGCAATGTCATCAGGTAATACGACACTTCCTTTGCTTTTCTCTTGTACCATGAATTACTCTCTTGAATTCAATCAGAGTTGGGGTTTCGCCAGCGGACATCCGCAGGGGAAAAAAACGGGCAAATAAGTCACTGTTATCGGGTGTATCTGTAGGAAACGTTGGAGGCATGGCCGTTCCTTTGCGTCCATGCAATCACGGCATTGGCACATCCATGTGCGGCAGATGCTCTATTTCTGCCTACGCCATACATGGATGTATTAACGGCGTTTTCCGGTAGATACACCTGATAACAGTGACGCTCTCTGATGTGCTGAATAGTTACCCGTCAGTCAGACATGGCGGCTCTTTTTTCGCCGCCCTCGATGATGATATAGGGGTCAGTGTCGCCGGAAACAACCGTCTCATCGACAACAACTTTGGAGACATCGTTCATGGATGGGAGGTCATACATGGTATCCAGCAGAATCTGCTCAAGAATCGTGCGCAAACCACGAGCACCTGTCTTGCGCGCCATCGCCTTGCGGGCGATTGCATGCAGCGCATCGTCACGAATCTCAAGTTCAGCGCCTTCCATCTCCAGGAGACGGCTATACTGCTTGGTCAGCGCATTTTTCGGCTCTGTCAGAATACGCACCAGCGCATCTTCATCCAGCTCTTCAAGCGTGGCAATCACCGGAAGACGGCCAACGAACTCCGGGATCAGACCGAATTTAATCAGATCCTCCGCCTCGACATCGGAAAAAATCTCGCCCAGACTCTGATTCTCATCTTTGCTGTGAACTTCGGCAGAGAAGCCGATGCCACCCTTCTCGGAACGTTCCCGAATCACCTTCTCCAGGCCGGAAAAGGCGCCGCCAACAATAAACAGGATATTACCGGTATTGACCTGCAGGAACTCCTGCTGCGGATGTTTGCGCCCTCCCTGGGGCGGTACTGAAGCCACGGTTCCCTCGATCAGCTTCAACAGCGCCTGCTGCACTCCCTCACCGGAGACATCGCGGGTAATCGACGGGTTGTCGGATTTACGCGAGATCTTGTCGATCTCATCAATATAGACGATGCCATTCTGCGCCTTTTCGACATCATAGTCGCACTTTTGCAGCAGCTTCTGGATGATATTTTCGACATCCTCACCCACATAACCGGCTTCGGTCAGGGTCGTCGCATCTGCAATCGTAAAAGGAACATTCAACAGCCGCGCCAGAGTCTCCGCCAGCAGGGTCTTGCCGGAACCGGTTGGTCCGATCAGCAGAATATTGCTCTTGGCAATCTCCACATCATCTTTCTGCTTCTGAGCAACAGCCTCGAGACGCTTGTAGTGGTTATAGACAGCCACCGAGAGCACTCTCTTGGCGCGCTTTTGGCCGATGACGTAATCATTCAGCCACGCATTGATCTCCTTTGGCTTCGGCAATCCCTCCATCTCATCAGAAGCCGCACCCTGGATCTCTTCACGGATAATGTCATTACAGAGTTCGACGCACTCATCACAGATAAAGACAGAAGGCCCGGCAATCAGTTTGCGTACTTCATGCTGGCTCTTGCCGCAAAAAGAGCAATAGAGGAGTTTCTCATCATCCGAGGTCTTTAAATCGTCACTCATTCACTTCTACCATTGGTGATTATATTACTTCGACTCTTCATCATAGCGAAATTCGCAAGCAACTGCTACCGCGCTTGATATGCGGATTTGCGAAAATCGGGTCTGAGGAGCCTCTTGTAAAACCCGTCATGGCGAGGATCAGGGGGATGTTTAACCCGTCTCAGTACGCTGATCTAGTACCTTGTCGATCAAACCATACTCAACTGACTCGTCAGCGCTCATGAAATTATCACGTTCTGTATCATCTGCAATTCTCTCCAGTGACTGACCGGTATGTTTTGCGAGAATGCCGTTGAGTCTCTCACGCACCGTCAGGATCTCACGCGCATGAATTTCGATATCTGTCGCCTGCCCCTGGTAGCCGCCCAACGGCTGGTGAATCATGGTGCGGGAGTGCGGTAGAGAGTAGCGTTTGCCATGCTCTCCGGCAGCCAGCAGCAGCGCCCCCATGCTCGCCGCCTGACCAATGCACATGGTGCTGACATGGGGGCGGATAAATTGCATGGTGTCATAGATCGCCAGGCCGGCTGTTACCGAACCTCCGGGTGAGTTGATATAGAGGTGGATATCCTTGTCCGGATTTTCAGACTCCAGAAACAGCAGCTGCGCAACGATCACGTTGGCCATGTGATCTTCTATCGCGCCAACAATGAAGATCACCCGCTCCTTGAGCAGCCGTGAATAGATGTCATAGGCGCGTTCACCGCGAGCGGACTGCTCGACAACCATCGGGATCAACCCCTGGCTGCGCGGAGAAAGATGGGGGTTATTCACCAATAGATCTTCCTGCATAATTATTCCTGCCGGGTTCATTTTGGTTCTGTCAGCTCTTCAAAGGAGTGTTGCTTATCTTCAACATTAACCTGGCTCAGCACCCACTCAACGACCTGGTCTTCCATGACGATGTGCTTGACAGGGTCGATGCGCTCAGCATCTTCGTAGTACCAGTCAATCATCTCCTGGGGGGACTCGTAGGAGGCGGAAAATTCCTCGATCATTTGACGCAAACGCTCATCATCCGCCTCAATCTTCTGCTCGGAGATAACTTTTGAAGTCAGCATTCCCAGTTTGACGCGGCGTTCCGCCTGCTCCTTGAATACCTCCACAGGAAGCTGAAAAGATGTGCTGCTCTGTCCCTGACTCTCCATCTGCTTGCGTGTATCTTCACGCAGCCGGTTTGCCTCGTCATCGATAATCGCCTGCGGAACATCGAATGCATGCTTGTCGAGCAGCAGATCCATGACACTCTCCTTGGTCTTCGACTTTATTTTAGCATCCAGTTCACGCTGCATATTGCTGCGGATCTCCTTCTTGAACTCTTCAACAGATCCATCTTCAACGCCCATCGCCTTTGCAAAATCTTCATCAACCTCAGGCAATACCGGCTCGGCCACCTCATTAACCGTGATATCAAAGACTGCTGCCTTTCCGGCAAGATGCTGCGCCTGGTAATCATCAGGGAAGGTTGTTTCGACACTGCGCTCGTCACCTTCACCGGCGCCCAGCAAACCCTGCTCAAAACCTTCGATCATGCTGCCGGAACCCAATACCAACGGGACTTTTTCGGCTGAGCCGCCTTCAAAAACCTCATCGTCAATTTTGCCGACAAAGCTGATCATCAGTTGATCACCATCCTGCGCCACGCGTTCAACCTTGTTCCAGGTGACGCGCTGCTGACGCAATTTTTCGATCATACCATCGACATCACTATCCAGGAGCTCGGCAACCGGACGCTCCAACTCGGCACCCTCAAGATCCGAGAGCGTCAGCTCCGGGATCACTTCAAACTCGGCCACATAGACAAAAACACCATCTTTATCCTTGATATCGATAGCAGGGTCGCCAACAGCATGCAGCTTTTGCTCAAGCAGCGCTTCATAATAGCTGTTTTGGATCAGCTCGCCATAAGCCTCCTGCCGTGCATGCACACCAAAACGCTGCTTAACAATCTTAAATGGAACCTTGCCCGGACGAAAACCGTCCAGACGCATCTCACGAGCCATAGAACGCAGCTTGTTATCGACAATTTTATTCACCTGTTCAACAGGCAGTTCCACCGTCATACGGCGCTTTAATCCATCAAGTGTTTCCACTGAAACTTGCATGCATCTCTCTCCGGCAGCCATGCTGCCTATCTACTGGTTGACTAATGATCTGAAATCTAAAGGAGTCGTTTAAAAAATAGTAACTATTCAGTACCTGCTAATTCGTCACTGCTTCCAGGCATATCTTCCGGAAAACGCCGTGAATACATCTGACCCACATGGATGTGGGAAAATATATCAACAAGCTGAATAGTTACAAAAAATAAACTGGTGCGAAAGGAGAGACTCGAACTCTCACGGGTTACCCCACAGGAACCTAAATCCAGCGCGTCTACCAATTCCGCCACTCTCGCACGACAGGCGATTATAGCGGGAATAGCGTCGGGAGGAAATAGCTGGTTTTCTCTTTAGCCACGCACTGTTTGGGGCCATTTTCAGGTATGATGCTTAGAAATGATGAAACTGATAGATAAGCTTCCGCTAACAGCACTTATCCTCGTCGCACTTACGCTTGGGCTGGCGCCCTTCTCCCCGCA
>JAUVEG010000166.1 GCA_030594925.1 Gammaproteobacteria bacterium | reverse complement strand
GCTGAAAAAGGTCTGGGAAGTCCCTAAGGATGAGAACATCATGGACGTCAAGGTGACCGGCCACCAGTGGTGGTGGGAATTCGACTATCTCGATTCCGGCATCAAGGTAGAGAGCCGCTACGTTCCCGAAGAGCAGTCCGGCGATCTCTATCTGCGTGATGTGGACAACCGTCTGGTGCTGCCCACCGGTATCAAGATCCGCTTCCTGCATACTTCCGCCGATGTGCTGCACGCCTTCTGGGTGCCTGAGCTGGCGGTAAAAAAAGATGCCATTCCAGGATACATTACAGAGACCTGGATAGAGCTGGATCGTGAAGGGGTGTTCCGCGGCCAATGCGCTGAACTTTGCGGCACCTGGCATTCACGCATGCCGATCGTGGTGGAGGTCGTATCACCGCAGCGCTTTGCCGTTTGGAGTGAAGAGCAGAAAGCGCTCAAACTGGCGGCAGCGGCCGAGGCCGGTACCGATAAGGTGTGGAGCAAGGATGAGTTAATGGCGAAGGGCAAGGAACTCTATGACACCAAGTGTGCCGCCTGCCACCAGGTAACCGGTCTTGGATTGCCCCCGGCCTTTCCGGCGCTGAAAGGCTCGGCGATTGCCATCGGGCCGATAGCAGCACATATCGACATTGTCATCAACGGTAAACAGGGTACTCCGATGGTAGCCTGGAGTTCGATGAATGATTTGGAATTAGCGGCGATTGTGACTTATGAGCGCAATGCCTGGGACAACAACACCGGCGATGTCGTGCAGCCTGCTGACATCAAACAGGCTCGATAGAGGAGAACTGACACATATGACTACTACAACCATGACACATGATGAGGCGCATCACCACGACGCTCCAACAGGTTGGCGTCGCTGGCTGTTCAGCACCAATCACAAGGATATCGGCACACTCTACCTGTTGTTTGCCCTGACCATGATGTTCCTTGGCGGAGCCAGCGCCATGCTCATCCGCATGGAGTTATTCCAGCCGGGTATTCAATTGCTGGATCCTGATTTGTATAACAACCTGGTCACCAATCATGCGCTGATCATGATTTTCGGTGCGGTGATGCCGGCTGCAGCGGGACTGGCCAACTGGATGATTCCGATGATGATCGGTGCGCCTGATATGGCGTTGCCGCGTTTGAACAATCTGAGTTTCTGGATTCTTCCGGCTGCGGCTACCATGCTGCTGCTCTCTTTTATTGTGCCCTTCTTTCCGGGAGGCGGCACTCAGATCAATACCGGCTGGACGCTCTATCCGCCTTTGTCGATACAGGTCGGCATGTCGATGGATTTCCTGATCTTCGCCATCCATCTGCTGGGCATCTCCTCGGTGCTGGCTTCTATCAACATCATCGTCACCCTGCTGAACATGCGCGCACCCGGTATGAACCTGATGAAGATGCCGATGTTCTGCTGGACATGGCTGGTCACCGCCTTTCTGCTGATCCTGGTCGTTCCGGTATTGGCGGGTGGTGTCACCATGCTGTTGTTCGACCGTCATTTCGGCACCAGCTTTTTTGATGCCGCCGGTGGTGGTGATCCGGTGCTGTTTCAGCATCTGTTCTGGTTCTTCGGTCATCCTGAAGTTTACGTGTTGCTGCTGCCTTCTATCGGTGTGCTCTCTCATGTTATCCCGACTTTCTCACGCAAACCCCTGTTCGGCTATCACTCGATGGTTGGCGCCATGCTGGCAGTCGCCACCATCGGCATGGTGGTGTGGGCGCATCATCAATACACCATCGGCATGTCTCTGGGGGCGGTGACCTACTTTATGATCGGCACCATCCTCATCTCCATCCCTGTAGGTCTGATGATCTTCAACTTCATTGCCACAATGTGGCGTGGTTCCATGACCTTCGAAACCCCGATGCTGTTCGCCGTGGCCATCGTCCTGATGTTTACTTTCGGTGGACTCAGCGGGGTGATGCTGGCGGTGGTGCCTGCCGATATGCAGTACCACGACAGTATGTTCGTGGTTGCCCATTTTCATTATGTATTGATGCCGGGGGCGGTGTTCGGTCTGTTCGCCGGGGTTTTCTTCTGGTTACCCAAGTGGACCGGGCATATGTATGACGAGCGTCTGGGCAAGATCTTCTTCTGGACTAATGTCATCGGCTTCAATATCACTTTCTTTCCACAGCATTTCCTTGGATTGGCGGGTATGCCACGGCGCATCGTCGACTATAATGTGATGTTCACCGAATTCAATGTGCTCTCCAGTATTGGAGCCATGATCTTTGGTCTCAGTCATCTGCTGCTGCTCTATATCGTCATCAAGACCATACGTGGCGGCAAAAAGGCCAGGAGCCGCTCCTGGGAGGGCGCCACAGGTCTCGAGTGGGAGTTGAGCTCGCCTCCACCCTTCCATAGCTGGACCGTCGCTCCGCAAATAAAATAATCAGGAAGCAACTATGGCAATACCAGAGAATCAAACACCTGAACTGAGAAAAAAGAACCTGCGCCTGATGTGGCTGCTGTTTGGCTTTGCACTGATGGTGCTGTTGACATCCTTTCCATTCTGGATTGGCATGTTTCGCATCGTCGGTGACCAGGCTGCAGGTTGAACACACGCATGGCGGCTGACAATCAAGGCAATAAAAAACGCACCACCCTGCTGCTGGGAGGACTGGTGGCGCTGATGTTCGGTTTTGGTTTTGCCATGGTGCCGCTCTACGATCTGCTGTGTCAGGTGACCGGTACGCAGTCTATAGCGATACGCGCAGGAATGGGTAAAGGCCCCGCTGTGACTGGTGAGATTGATAAATCCCGCCTGATTACAATCAAGTTCGATGCCACAGTCAATCCCAATCTTCCGTGGGACTTCGGTCCCGAGATACGCAGCATGAAGGTTCATCCCGGTGAGATCTATGCAGTGAACTTTGTTGCCAGCAATCGCAGCAATTCGAGCGTAACCGGCCAGGCGATTCCCAGCGTAGCACCCTGGCAGGCAACGCCCTATTTCAGCAAGCTGGAGTGTTTTTGCTTTACCCGCCAGACTCTGGAAGGCAACGAGCGAACGGATATGCCGCTACGTTTTATGGTGTCCACGGATCTTCCGGCAGAGATTCGTTCATTGACTCTCTCCTACAGTTTTATGCGATTGAAACCGGGTCAGGAGATAAAAAATGAGCAGCAAACCTTGCCCGCAATTGCTACGATAAATTAAGGTGTTGTCCATAAATAACTTCCCGATATCGTGCAGTCATGTTGTTCGTCTTCAAGGCGCAGCAAGGGGCGCATAGCAGCGTTATGTAACTCTTGCTGGAAAGCTGAAGACGGACGACAGGGCAAGCAGGATCGGTAAGTTATTTTTGTACAACGACTAACAACCATCATTTTATTAACGACTAAAAAGACAACAGAGGAACAGACTTATGTCGTCACAAGCGCATAGCGACGATTACTACATCCCCGATCCCAGTCCATGGCCGCTTGTCGGCATGGCATCTCTACTGATTACGCTGTTTGGCGCCGCGTTGACCATGAATGGCGTTGGTATCGGAAAATATGTGGTGGTAGCAGGACTGTTACTATTTTTCTATCTTCTCTACGGCTGGTTCCGTGATGTGATCATTGAGAATCTCAATGACCGTTATAACAAGCAGGTGGACAGATCCTTTCGCATGGGGATGCTGTGGTTCATCGCTTCAGAAGTGTTCTTCTTCATGAGCTTTTTTGGGGCCCTGTTTTATATTCGTATGATCGCGCTGCCCTGGCTGGGCGGAGAGGGTTATCTCGGAGCCTCTGACGAATTCCTCTATGGCGGCGCCTTCGACGCCAGCTGGCCATCCAGCGGCCCCGCACAAATGGGGGGAGAATTTACCCCCATGTCGCCCTGGGGGCTTCCGGCAATCAATACTCTACTGCTGCTCACCAGCGGCGCCACGATTACCTGGGCGCACTGGGGGCTGAAGATGGAGAATCAAAAACAGCTGGTGTGGGGGCTGGCTGCCACCATCTTTCTTGGTTTGTTGTTTGTAATGTTGCAGGCTTATGAATACTACCATGCCTATCATGAACTCAATCTGACCCTGGGGTCAGGTGGTTATGGCTCCACTTTCTACATGTTGACCGGATTCCATGGTTTCCACGTGACCATGGGCGCCATCATGCTGATGGCGATTCTTGGCCGCGCCATGAGTAGCCACTTCAGCGCCCACAATCACTTCGCCTTCGAGGCGGTTGCATGGTACTGGCATTTCGTGGATGTCGTATGGCTGGGGCTGTTTATCTTTGTTTACATGTTTTAAGGGTAAGTTGTTTTTGGACAACGACTAAGAGATTAAGTTACGCCGTGTGGTTCGATCCAGCCCAGGAAATATCCACCAATGAGGATGGAGAACAGCACCAGCGATAACACGATCCTGACTGTCAGGGCGCGCACTACC
>JAUVEG010000212.1 GCA_030594925.1 Gammaproteobacteria bacterium | reverse complement strand
AAGCGTATCGGGGCCGAAAATCTTCCTGCCGAGATGAGCGCCAATAAAGAGAACGCTGCCAATGGGGCTGTGATCAAACTGCCGGATGGCGGTCTGGATTTGTCACAACTGGAGCAGAATCTGATTCGCCAGGCGCTGGATAATAGCCATGGAAATCGCAGTCGCGCCGCCCGATTGCTGGGAATCACCCGTGACAAGCTCAACTACAGAATCAAGAAATACGCCCTCATCATCTCCTGAGAATAATCCTAACCACTAAAGTCTGGTTGCCTGTTATCTATCTGCTATCGGATGCCGCTTCACTTGCCTCATACGCCTCGACCACGCGCTGCACCAGCGGGTGGCGCACTACATCCCTTGAGTTGAAGAAGGTGAAACTGATGCCGTCCACTTCTCCCAGGATATCGACGGCCTGGCGCAGGCCGGACTTTGGTCCGCGCGGCAGGTCAACCTGGGTGACATCGCCGGTGATGACTGCTGTCGAGCCGAAGCCGATGCGGGTGAGAAACATCTTCATCTGCTCGGGGGTGGTGTTCTGCGCTTCATCCAGAATAATGAAGGAGTCATTGAGCGTGCGTCCGCGCATGTAGGCAAGCGGGGCGACTTCGATGATGTGTCTTTCGATCAGTTTGCTGACCCGCTCAAAGCCAAACATCTCGTAAAGCGCGTCATACAGCGGACGCAGGTAGGGATCGATCTTTTGAGCGAGATCACCCGGCAGAAACCCCAGTTTTTCACCCGCCTCCACGGCAGGGCGAACCAGCAGGATGCGGCGTACCTGCTGGCGCTCCAGCGCCTCGACAGCGCAGGCGACAGCCAGATAGGTCTTTCCGGTGCCTGCCGGGCCGATTCCAAAGCTGAGGTCATTGCTGACGATCTGGCGAAGATACTCTTTCTGGTTGGGTCCACGCCCGCGAATCACGCCGCGTTTGGTGGTAATGACCACCTCGGGCAGGTCGTCTGCGGCGCGTTTTTGCTGGCGCTCCTCGATGCCCGACTCCTGCAGGTAGAGGTGGATGCTGCGTGCATCGAGGCGCTCTTTGGCCGTTGCCGCGTAGAGATCCGTCAGCAGGGTTTGAGCAGCAGCAAGCATCTCCGTTGGGCCAAGAATCTGAAACTGGTTTCCGCGGTTGTTGATTTCGATGCCCAGGCGGGCTTCGATCTGGCGCAGATGCTCTTCCAGCGGCCCGACGAGATTGGCAAGGCGTTCATTCTCTTCAGGATCAAGAATAAATTGTATGGATGCGGCATGCTCACTCATGCAGTTCTCCACGCAGTGAGTTTGGCAGTGCTTCGGTGATTTTGACATCCACGAACTGGCCGATCAGTTCATGTGGAGCAGTGAAATTGACAACCCGGTTGTTCTCGGTTCGGCCTGATATTTGTGCAGGATCCTTGCGTGATTCTCTCTCAACGAGGATTTTTTGTACGCTGCCGACCATCTGGCGGCTGAATTGCTGCGCATTGCTGTTGATCTTCAGCTGCAGTCTGGCGAGGCGTTTTTTCTTCACCTCCAGAGGGATGTTGTCCTCAAGATCCGCCGCCGGTGTGCCGGGGCGAATGCTGTAGATGAAGCTGAAGGAGTGGTCGAAATCGATGTCGTCAATCAATTGCATGGTGTGCTCAAAATCCTCGTCGCTTTCATCGGGAAAACCGATGATAAAATCGGATGACATACTGATATCAGGGCGTATGCTGCGCAGTTTCCTGATCTTCCGCTTATATTCAAAAGCCGTGTGGCCGCGTTTCATCAATCGCAGGATGCGATCCGAGCCACTCTGAACCGGCAGATGCAGGTGGCTGACCAGTTCGGGAATATCCGCATAGACCTCGATGAGAGAGTCGCTGAACTCGACCGGATGTGAGGTGGTATAGCGAATGCGCTCAATTCCATCGATGGCGGCGACATAGCGGATCAGCAACGCCAGGTCGGCGATTTCGTCATCATGCATGACTCCGCGGTAGGCATTGACATTCTGGCCCAGCAGGTTGACCTCTCGCACTCCCTGCGCGGCGAGTTGCACGATCTCATGCAGGACATCGTCAAAAGGGCGGCTGATCTCTTCGCCACGGGTGTAGGGGACGACGCAGAAGGTGCAGTATTTGGAGCAGCCCTCCATGATCGAGACAAAAGCCGTCGGCCCCTCGGCGCGAGGTTCGGGCAGGCGGTCGAACTTCTCGATTTCGGGGAAGCTGATGTCGATGACAGGATGCTTGTTTGTGCGCGCTTCGTCGATCATTTGCGGCAGGCGGTGCAGCGTCTGCGGACCGAACACCAGGTCGACACAGGGCGCACGCCGACTGATCGCCTCTCCCTCCTGGCTGGCGACGCAGCCGCCGACGCCTATGATGAGATCAGGTTTCTTCAGCTTCAGCTTGCGCCAGCGTCCGAGCTGGTGAAAGACCTTCTCCTGCGCCTTTTCGCGCACCGAACAGGTGTTCAGCAGCAGGATATCGGCATCCTCTGCCTTGTCGGTTAGATCAACACCACGGGCTTCATGCAGAACGTCGAACATCTTGTCCGAATCGTACTCATTCATCTGGCAGCCGAAGGTCTGAATATAGAGTTTTTTACGCATGCAGGTAATCATATCAATTAGGAACCTGATATGAACAGGGCTTTATATTGCAGATATCCATTGCGAGAACAGTGGATTCGCTGTTTATAAATAAGATACATTAGATGCATTGAATGATTTGCAGAGATGAAATAGTCATGAAGATTGCTGTTACCAGTCAGAATCGAAAGAGTATTACAGAGCATGCCGGGCGCTGCCGGAAATTTCAGCTGTTTGAGATTGAAGAGGGGCGGATTATCAGCAAAGAGCTTGTCGAACTTCCAAAGGAGCAGTCATTTCATGAGAGTTCTCCACATGAGCCGCACCCGCTGGATGTCGTCGATGTGTTGATATCCGGAGGTATGGGCAACGGTATGATACGGCGATTAGGCAATAAGGGAATCACAGGAGTCATTACCAGCCTGAGTGATCCGGAAACAGCAGTAAAGCTCTATCTTGAAGGCAAACTGCAGAGCGAAGAGCCGCATCAGCACAGCCGCCATGATCATCAAGGTCATCAAGATGTCAAGCTGGAGTTGTAAATCAAAGTTGGCGGTCTTCAGTATGCAGAAAAGACAAAGTAGGCAGTCCTCAGCTTGCAGTAAGCAGCAAAGGAAGAGAAAAGAAAGTTTGCAGTAAAAAAGAGTTGCAGATAGCAATGACTCGATTAGACTCGTGCCAACTGCCAACTGCCAACTGCCAACTGCCAACTGCCAACTGCCAACTCTGTTAGCACATTGTTATTCATGATAAAATCACATTGAGATAGTTATTATCTATTAAGTTAAACAAGTCAGTAGTAAACAAGTAATATACAATTTAAGAATATTCTAATATTCTATTGCTCATGGAAACGGGGCAGGCAGTCATCAGTTCGCAGTAAAAACATAAAACAGAATCAGCAGAGCCTTTTGCAACACTCCGTCATTCCGGCATGTTTTTAGCCAGAATCCATTTTATCGATCTGTAAGTGGTTGATTCTATAGATTCCGGCCTTCGCCGGAATGACGAATTTTCGAGTTTTGCAAGAGACTCTCTTTTTATCTTTTTATTGCAAACTTTGTTTTCTTACAACTCCAGCTTGACCTCTTGATGACCTTGATGCGCATGATGACCTTGATCAT
>JAUVEG010000159.1 GCA_030594925.1 Gammaproteobacteria bacterium | reverse complement strand
GAAGGATTTTCTCTGCGCCTGCAACCGCAAGTTTTGCAACATCTCCGCGCAACTCTTCCCGCGCCCGATTGCTCTCCTGCTCAATCTCGGATCTTGCCGTCGTCAAGATATGTTCTCCCTCTGTGCGTGCATTCTCCTTGGCTTCATCGACAATTTCCGCAGCACGCTTCTGCGCCAGATTGATAATCTCCGCCGCCTGTTTTTTTCCTTTGCGAATCTTTTTAGCGGCGCGGTTTTTTGCCCGCTCCTGGTCGTGAAGGCCGCGTTCACCAGCCGCCAGACCTTCGGCGATTTTTTCCTTACGCTCTTCCAGAGCTGCGATGATTGGCGTCCACACATACTTCTTCGTAAACCACACGAAGACGATAAAAGCCAGCAACTGTCCAATCAGGGTCAGATTGATATTCATACTGTTTCCCCGTTATTCCTGGGATTAAGATAACGTCTCAGGGAAAATTCTATTATGCAACAGCAAACAGAACATACATTGCCAGACCAACAGCGATCATCGGTACGGCATCGACAAGACCCATCACGATAAAGAACTGGGTGCGCAGCATCGGGATCAACTCAGGCTGGCGCGCAGCGCCCTCGAGAAAACGTGCGCCAAGGATACCGATACCGACGGCAGCGCCAAGAGCACCCAGGCCCATCATCAATGCGCCTGCAATATAAAGTAGTCCAGATTCCATACTTATCTCCAGTCAGGAAGTAAAAAATAACAAATTTAAAAAAACCAGCCGTACCAGTATTCATTGAGCAACTAACATCTTTGCAAATGAGTCACATTTTCACAATAACTCTCGCCAAGGCGCTAAGCTCGCCAAGAAAAACCCTTTGCGCTCTTTGCGTCTTGGCGAGAGACAAAGAGGGTTATATGCTGAAATCAATGTTCGTTGTGCGCCATATCCATATAGACAATAGTCAGGGTCATAAAGATGAACGCCTGCAGGGTAATAATCAGGATATGAAAAACCGCCCACACAAACTGCAGCCCGCCGGCAAACAAGCCCATGCCGATACCGGCACTGTACATGATTGCAATCAGAATAAAGATCATTTCGCCCGCGTACATGTTGCCGAACAGTCGCAGTGACAGCGAAATCGGCTTGGCGATCAGCGAAACGAACTCGAGCAGGAAGTTGATCGGGATGAACAACAGCTTCAGCAGGGGATTTTTCGACTCAAATGGCTGCAGCGTCAGTTCACCCAGAAAACCGCCGATGCCCTTGATCTTGATGGAGTAGTAGAGCGTCAGTATGAAGATTCCGATCGCCATACCAAAAGTGGCATTCGGGTCGGTCGTCGCTACTACCTTCATATAGTGAATTCCCATCATCCGGGCCAGTGAAGGAATAACATCCACTGGAACCAGATCCATCAGGTTCATGAGAAAGATCCACACGAATATGGTCAGCGCAAGCGGCGCCACCAGATCATTTTTACCCGAGAAGGAGCCGCGCACACTGTCGTTGATAAAATCGACAATCCACTCGACAAAATTCTGCATACCGGAGGGGACGCCTGCAGTTGCATTTTTGGCAGCGCGGGAGAAGAGAAACACGAACAGGGTTCCGAGAAACAGAGACCAGAACATGGTATCAACATGGATCGCCATGAAACCCATCTCCTGGATCTCCTCGGCAGAGTGCGCCAGCCCCCAGTGTCCGTCAGCATGACGGCCAAAGGTAAGGTTGGTCAGGTGATGCTTGATATATTCGCTTGAAGTGATCGTCTCTGCTGACATCTCTTTCTCTTAAATATATAGGGGTGCTCTGATCGAAGCACTACATGCTCCAATCAGCGCATTCCTGCAAATCTTTCTATTTTTTATTCACTATCAACATCAGGCTGCCTGTGGAGAGATGAATCAACAGGTAGGCGCCCAGCATGGCGACGATACTGAGTGGTTTTAACCACAGGATCACCACCAGAAAAAAAACTATTGTCAATGTCAGTCGTGCAAGCTCTGCTGCATAAAAACGGCCCATTAGAGCCGCCGTCTCAGATGCCTTGTAGCGCCGGAACACCAGTAGTGCAGCTACGCCATTTGCAGCAGTTGCCGCTACTCCTCCGGCCAGCGTGGAGATCGCATATGTCCGGCCCGGCAATAACATCACCACCGCCAGCAACAGCGACAGCCCCAACTGCATCAAAACAAGCCGCCAAAGAGTGTTAGGAGAAAAACTTTGCACCTGGAAGCTGCGTTATCGTAAAAACAGGAAGAGTATAAGGGAGCACTATAATCAGGTCAACCAAACGCTCAACAAAATGCCCTCCTCTTGAGGGATGTCAATGCAGCGCGAATGGATAGCGCCTTCCTGGCAAAGCCAGAATCAGGAGCAGGGTGCCAATAAGACCGTGTGAATGCCGTCATCTATTTTAACAAAATACATTCAATGCACGGAGTTATTGAGATGTTACGCGATGACAGATTATCTAATTGATATGCTCCAGGATCCCGTCCAGCTCTTCCAGCGAATTATAGCTGATGACCAGCCTGCCTTTTCCTTTGGCGCCGGATTGCAACTTGACAATTGCTCCCAGCTTTTCACACAACTGCTGTTCAAGCGAACGAACATTCGGGTCGACACTCTTCTCTGCTGCAGGCGCAGGCTTTGCATCAAGCCCCTGCAGACGCCGCACCAACTTCTCTGTTTCGCGCACCGAGAGTCCGGAGCGCACTACTTTTGCTGCCGCTTCAGACTGCTGCGCGCCTTTCAAACCCAGAATGGCGCGAGCATGTCCCATCTCCAGCTTACCCTGTTCCAGCAGCTCCTTGGCATCCCTCTCCAGCTCGATCAGACGCAACAGATTAGTCACTGTCGTGCGCGACTTCCCCACAGCCTGCGCGATTTGCTGATGGGTCAATGCAAACTCGTTCAGCAGTCGTTGCAACGCCTCCGCCTCTTCAAGCGGATTCAAGTCATCGCGCTGAATATTTTCAATCAGCGCCATCGCCATGGCTGCCTGGTCATCAACATCACGGATCACTACCGGGATCTCATCCAGCCCGGCCAGCTGGGCAGCCCGCCAGCGGCGCTCACCGGCAATGATTTCGTAGTGATCGCTGACCGGACGCACAACGATAGGTTGTATGATCCCCTGTGCGGCTATCGAGTCAGCCAATTCACGGAGTTTCTCTTCATCAAAGTTCCTGCGCGGCTGAAAGCGTCCGCGTCTGATCAAATCAATACCGAGTTGGTTTTGGCCCGCTGCTGCAGTTGTCGCTGATCCGACAGATGCAGTTGCTTTAGAAACGGCCCCGCGCTCAGCTTCAGCGAACTTATTCACCACGGGCGAAGTTCCGGATTTTGCTTCAGTAGTATCAGGAGCTGTCGATGCCACACCAAGAAGTGCATCCAGCCCCCTTCCCAATCCTCGTCTTTTTACACTGCTCATTCGATCAAACTCATCTCTAAATTATTGCCCGGAGCCGCTCCTGTGGAGCATGCCCAAGAAAAAACACCTGCTGTATATCTATCCCCGGAGAGGCTCTTTTCCATGTCTTCTCAGGATTTCACTGGCAAGCACTGAATAGGCGGCAGCGCCCCGGGAAGACCTGTCATAACGCATTACCGGCAATCCATGACTTGGCGCCTCCGCAAGACGCACATTGCGCGGTATTACCGTGCGATACACTTTATCGCCAAAGTGCTCGAGGAGCTGCGCCGAGACATCTCCGCCCAGGCGGTTGCGCGTATCATGCATAGTTCGCAGCAAACCATCAACCTCGAGCTGAGGATTGCGGCTGCCCCTGATCCGATCAATCGTCTCCAACAGGGACGACAATCCCTCCAGTGCATAATACTCGGTTTGCAATGGCACAAGCACCCGGTCTGCGGCAACCATCGCGTTCAGCGTCAGCATGTTCAGCGATGGCGGGCAGTCGATGAGGATGTAGTCATAGCGGGCACGCGCTTCCTGCAGTGCAACATCCAGGCGCTTTTCGCGCAACGGGTCTTCCATCAGGCCAACTTCTGCAGCCGTCAGATCACCGTTAGCCGGCACGATATCAATGCCTGCAGCCTCAGTATGGACAATCACATCCGCCAGCGGCGGATGGCTCAACAGCAAGTCACAACAGGAGAGTTCCAGGCCGTTCTTATCTACACCAACACCAGTGGTCGCATTGCCCTGTGGATCCATATCGACCAGCAGCACCCGCTGCCCCTCGTCAAAGAGAGCCGTCGCAAGATTGACTGATGTTGTGGTTTTTCCCACACCGCCCTTTTGATTGGCGACAGCAAGAATTATTGCCATGCTATTTTCCCTGAAGAGATGCTTTGTCATTTACTAGCGAGACCATGTCTTAGACTGACAAGGCATGAAAGAGATTGTTTTTCTCGCCAAGCTTCCGCGTCCTGCTCACGCCCCTCACCTACGATCCATGCAGGCGAAGACGCCAGGATCGCAAAAGTTTTTCCTGGCGGCCTTTGCGCCTTTTGCACCTTTACGAGAGTCATTTTTGTATAGATATTCG
>JAUVEG010000148.1 GCA_030594925.1 Gammaproteobacteria bacterium | reverse complement strand
CAATATCATGCATATCCAGCTCTTCGATGAATGCGCCTACGTAGAGGGCAAGAAGCTCACTCTCCCCGCCTTTTTTAGTCAGCGCGGTAAACTTTTCATCAAAATACCACCCCCACTCATCTCCTGTGAAGAGACCAAGAGAGTCAGGCAGGTTGTTCGTCTCAGGATTGGGGTCGGGGAGTTCATACAATGCTAATTTATCGCGCATTGTGTCTGTATGCGTCTGCTCGGATTTATTGGCAATGTTGGCGAACACCTTCTGATCCGGATACCAGCCGGCAAATGTCAAATAGACATCCCGGGCCAGCTTCTCCTCTTCGCGCATGAAAGTGAGATGCGAGGCCTCGGTCGCATCAAGCGGTGTTGAAGAGCTGTTATCGTCATCTCCTGTATCGTCATCTACTGTACCGTCATTTACTGTACCGTCATCTACTGTATTGTTATCTGTATTGCTGTCTCCTGAATCTCCTCCACTGCAAGCAGTGATGGTTAAAGAGAATACGCCAGCCAGGATTAGTTTTGATATGAGTTTCATGTAGTCACCATTGATAATAATCAATAATTCGGATAAGCATGAGTTTCGATGATTGATTTTATTTTATGAGTATCTTGCAAAACTTTCGAAAACTGTCATTTCGACTGAAAGGAGTAATCTAGATTTAGTGATAAATAAGATCTCTCACTATCGTTCGAGATGACAAAATTCACTTTCGTTCGAGATGACAAAACTCACTATTTGCGAGTTTATAAGAGGAGCGAGATAATAAATGCCACCGAATGACCTGATTATATCAGACAGCAATAAAATCAGATGGTTCGCACTGAATTGAAGATTTGTTATAAATAATAAGGAGAGTGTGTCACATGGCGCAGAATTAGCATCTTGAACTCAGGATGTGATTAGTAACAAGATCAATACTCATTAACAATATGGCTTTAGGTGATATATATATCAGTTGATAAATGGAGGCTTGGTGGCTGTCATAAAATAACTCCCGGTTTATGCGTACAAAAAAATAGATTTTGTAACTATCAATCTGGAATTGGGACTTTAGTCCCGCGAATCTCTACCCCGGTGACTCCTGCGGTGCGGCTTCGACAACAGGCTCTTTTGCCGCCTGCTTCTGTTGCCAGTGGTCGATGACATTTTTCAGCGCGATGATTGAACCCAGGCTGAGGAATGCGCCGGGCGGCAGGATGGCCAGCAGGGCAGCCTTGAAGCCTTCGATGTAGATGCTATCGATCTTCCCGGGTATGCCATAGCCGTAATATGTAGATGCAGGATTCCTGAATTTCGTAGCGCATCTCGTAGTGGCCAACAATAATTCTACGAACTTCGCGTGGCTCGAATTCAAATAGCTGTTCTCCAATACGTGGATTCTCCAACAGAGTTTCCGCTGCTATGGTTAGCATTTGAACGGTGTTCGCTGCTGCCTGCTGATTCACTGGCGCCAGAAATTCGTACAGTCGCGCCAAATCCGATAGCGCCTTGCTAGTCCATTTCAGTTCCACTAGCGGGGCGGTGGCAATGGGTTGTTGGTACCGAGGCTGTCGGCCCAGGCCTGAACAGCCTGGTGTTCAATGACCTCTCCAGCATCTACGTCTGCCAGCGCCTCTTGCGTGAGACGATTGCGCTCCTCTTCCTGGCTAATCCATGCCGCCAATGCCTGTTTCATGATCCAGCCACGGGAGCGTTCCAAACGGGTTGCCATCATATCGACTTTCTCGGCCAGTGGTAGCGGCACATGTGCGGTAAGCACCCTGGTATTCGTTTGTGACATCTTGCATCCTGAGGAAGTGAACGTGATTTAATCATAGTGATTAAAAATGATTAATACAAGTGCCTGAATCTCGTCATTGCGAGCGCAGCGAGGTAATCTCAAACGAAATTATCAGGATAGAGGGACGCAGTCATTGCTCTAAAACTCCGTGCATTCTCGCGGTCAGATGACCGCTCTTACAACCGTACAATTAACCAATATCCGTAGGAGCGGTCATCTGACCGCGATTCCCTAACCAGGCGACTCCTGCGGCGCTGCTTCAATGACGGGCTCTTTTGCTGCCTGCTTCTGCTGCCAGTGGTCGATGACGTTCTTTAGTGCGATGATGGAGCCCAGGCCGAGGAATGCGCCGGGCGGCAGGATGGCGAGCAGGGCTCCTTTGAATCCCTCGATCTGGATGGTCCAGTCTCTTGCCGCTTCGCCGAACATCAGGTGCGCCTGCGACAGCAGGGTTCCCTGGCCGATCAACTCGCGGCTTGCGCCGAGCACGAACAGCACCAGCGTGAAGCCGATGCCGATCGCGAGGCCGTCGACGGCTGCTTTGGCCGGATTGTTTTTCGAGGCGAAGGCCTCGGCGCGGCCGATGATGGCGCAGTTGGTGACGATCAGCGGGATAAAGATGCCGAGGATTTTGTAGAGGTCGAAGAAGTACGCCTTCATGGAGAGTTCGACCGCCGTGACGAATGATGCAATCACCAGTACGAACACCGGCAGCCTCACTTCCGGGCGCACCACGTGGCGGATCAGCGATACCGAGGTGTTGGAGAGTAATAGCACCAGGGTGGTCGCCAGTCCCAGTCCCAGTCCGTTGATGGCGGTATTGCTGACTGCCAGCAGCGGACACAGGCCAAGCAGCGCCACCAGTGCCTGGTTGTTGCCCCACAGGCCGTTGCTGATAATCTCTCTATAGCTGTTCATGATGGATTTCGCGCCTCTTTGTGTGCCTCATTGTCTCTCTTTCCTTAGTCTCTTGCTCTGTAAATTTCATGCTGCGATCTGGATTGCCGCGTCGTTCCACTCCTCGCAATGACAAGGCTGTAGGGCGTCAATAACCAACGGGCATTGCGCCGCATGGGAAGGTGCAATGCGCTCCGCTTATTGCACCCTACGTCTCTGAATTATGTTCGAGTCTCAATATTAGCCTCTATGTCAGCCCCAACATCAGCCTTTTTAGGCGTCTCTTTCGGAGCCTCTTCCAGGCTCTTCTTGAGGTAGCGTTTGAAAATCTCCTGATGCTCCTGGTTGAAATAGAGCAGTGCTTTCCTGACGCTGTTGACAATTGCCCGCGGGGTGATGGTGGCGCCGGTAAACTGGTCAAACAGGCCGCCATCCTTCTTGACCTTCCACTGCGGTTCGACCGGATTGGTCAGTGATTTTCCATTGAAACCCAGCACCCAGTCGGAGCGCTCCAGTTCAATCTTGTCTCCCAGTCCGGGGGTTTCACTGTGGGAGACGATGCGCACCCCCTTGAGTGTTCCCTTGCCGTCCACGGCAACCAGCATCAGGATGGGGCCGGCATAGCCGTTGGGGATGGTTGCCTCGAATACGATTGCAGCCAGTTCTCCCTGTTGTGTGCCGATGTAAGCCTGGGTGTCATCGATGCCTAGGAATTCCGCTGCATTCAGCGTCAGCGGGTGTTGCAAAAAATCGTTGTCGATCTCTGACTGGGGCACCAGCTCGTACAGCTGATTCAGCAGCGCCATGCGTTCGTTGTGAATGATGATGTCGCGTGTCTGCGACTCAGTGCCGGAGACCAGCAGCGCGCCGAGGATGCCGAAAAAACCGAGGATCAGACCGGATGCCAGAATGTTTTTATACGCCATCCTTGCCCTCCTGCTCCCCATAGATGCGCGGCTGCGTGTAGTAGCCGATGGTCGGTGCAGCCATGTTCATCAGCAGCACGGCAAAGGCGACAGCATCCGGGTAGCCGCCCCAGCTGCGAATGCTGTAGACCAGTACGCCGATGAGGGCGCCGAAGATGAGCTGCCCTTTTTTGGTGGTGACAGTGGTCACCGGATCCGTGGCGATAAAAAAGGCGCCCACGATAACGCCGCCGCTGAAGAGATGGAAAGCCGGAAAGGGATTGGCCTCGGGTTCAGCCAGCCACCATGCCGTCGCCATGATGAGTATTGCGCCGATCATCGCCACCGGGATATGCCAGGTGATGATGCGCCGCCATAACAGAAACAGACCGCCGAGCAGGAACCAGTTGGCGACCCACTCGATGCCGAGTCCGCCGTAATCGCCCCACATCGGGCTCTGACGGATCTCGCTGATCATCTTGCCCATATCCAGCTGGGTGCGCATCTCATCCAGCGGGGTTGCCATGGTAAGGGCATCCCAGCTCAACCCCTGCGGCAAACCGTTGCCGAAGATGATGCCAAGCGTGGTGAGGAAGTCGAGGTTGTGCGCGGAGAGCTCGCGTGGCGGCAACCACTGGGTCATTTCGGTCGGGTAGGAGACCAGCAGCAGGACGTAGGCGGCCATGGCGGGGTTGAAGGGGTTGAAACCCAGGCCGCCATAGAGCTGCTTGACCACGATGATGGCGAACAGCATGCCGCCGACAGTCAACCACCAGGGGAGCAGCGGTGGGATGGAGATGGCAAACAGCACGGCAGTGACGACGGCGCTGAGATCCATGACGACCGGTGCGATGGGGCGCTTGCGCAGTTTCAGCACAAAGGCCTCTGCGGAGATGGCAGCCACTGATGCGATCAGGATATTGATGACGACGCCCCAGCCGAAATACCAGGTCATGGCGATAATGCCGGGAATCATGGCAAGCAGTACCTGCGCCATCACGCGTGTGACGTTTTCTCTATGGCCGGTATGGGGTGAACTGTAGG
>JAUVEG010000046.1 GCA_030594925.1 Gammaproteobacteria bacterium | reverse complement strand
GCAGTAAAAGCGCTCATCGAGCAGGGTCTGCCTGGAGCCGGCGTTGAAGTCACCGGTGACGGACGCCATTTTGAGGCAACGGTCATCAGCGATCAATTTGAAGGAAAGTCGCTGCTGCAGCGCCATCGCCTGGTCAATGCTACTGTTGAAAAGCAGATCAGCAGTGATGAGCTGCATGCGCTCTCTATTAAGGCCTATACGCCGCAACAGGCTGAAGATAAGTAACACTCTGGCATCGACACAGGTTATTGCAATGTCTGACAACTCCTCTCCAACGGTCACTTTTAAGGATCTTGCCCTCAGCGAAGCACTGCTCAAGGCGCTTGATGAAGTCGGTTATGAAACGCCTTCCCCTGTTCAGGCGGCCACCATTCCGGTATTGCTCGAGGGCAGCGACATTGTCGGGCAGGCGCAGACAGGCTCCGGAAAGACCGCGGCTTTTGCGCTCCCGATGCTGTCGCGCATCGACCTCAAAAAGACGCAGCCGCAACTGCTGGTGCTGACTCCCACCAGGGAGCTGGCTATCCAGGTTGCCGAAGCCTTTCAGCGTTATGCTTCTCACATGCGTGGTTTCCATGTCCTGCCAATCTATGGCGGCCAGGATTACAAGATTCAGCTGCGCGCCCTGAGGCGTGGTGTTCACGTGATCGTGGGTACGCCGGGACGGGTGATTGACCATCTGCGCAAGGGAACCCTGAAACTGGATCATCTGCAGGCGCTGGTGCTGGATGAAGCCGACGAAATGTTGCGTATGGGTTTTATTGACGATGTCGAGTGGGTGCTTGAGCAAACCCCGCCAACCCGCCAGATTGCACTCTTCTCCGCAACCATGCCGAAAGATATCCGGCGGATCGCCCGAAAGCACCTGAAGAACCCGAAGGAGATCTCGATCAAGCAGAAGACAGCAACTGCAGAGACGATTCGGCAGCGCTACTGGATGGTGAGCGGCACTCACAAACTGGATGCATTGACGCGTATTCTCGAGGCGGAAACCCTGGATGCGACACTCATTTTTGTACGTACAAAGATTGCGACCGTTGAGTTGGCGGAAAAGCTGGAGGCACGGGGCTATGCTGTTGCGCCATTGAGCGGCGATATTCAGCAGAAGCAGCGGGAACGCACAGTCGATCAGCTGAAGCGCGGTAAACTCGATATCGTTGTCGCTACAGATGTTGCGGCTCGGGGGCTGGATGTCCAGCGTATCAGTCATGTGATCAATTTTGATGTTCCACATGATACGGAATCCTATATTCACCGCATTGGCCGCACAGGAAGGGCAGGGCGTGAAGGAGACGCGATCCTCTTTATAGCGCCGCGTGAAAAACGCATGCTCTACGCCATCGAAAAGGCGACCAGAAAAAAGATCGATCAGATGCAGTTGCCCTCGACCGCTGATATCAATGACAAGCGCATCGTTCAATTCAAACAGAATATTACGGATGCAATCGCCGCTGAAGAGGAGAATGGTTTTTATCTGCAGCTGGTCGAGCAATACCACCAGGAACACAATGTCCCGGCAATCGAGATTGCTGCTGCACTGGCAAAGCTGCTGCAGGGAGATGTGCCGCTGCTGCTGAAAGACCAGCCCAAAAAAGCGAGTCAGAGCCGTGGCGAAAGAACACAGGGTGGGGATGGAAGAAGAGGTGATACTCGCAGAGACAACAGGAGAGAAAGCGGCAGAGGCAACAGGGAGGATAGCCGTAGAGATAGCAGGAGAGACAATCGAAGAGATAACCAGGGAAGAGGTCGGGATGCAGGGGGCAGGGGCAATGAACGTTCCGCCGAGCGCCGGCAGCATCAGGAATCCGGGCCGGCTGAAGGCATGGAGCGTTTCCGTCTCGAGGTCGGGCACAAAAATGATGTTAAACCCGGAAATATTGTTGGCGCTATTGCCAATGAAGCAGGTCTCGACAGTCAATACATCAACCGTATTGTGATTCATGATGACTACTCGACAGTCGAACTTCCCCAGGGGATGCCAAGGGATATCTTACGCACGTTGAAAAAAACCTGGGTGTGCGGAACCCAGCTCAAAATCAGGAAGGATGGCGAGGAGAAAAAACCGAGGAAGAAACTTCAAGTCAGCAAGCGCAGGGATTCTGATCACAAGGGGAAAAGCAAAAAGAGAAAACCGAAGAGGGAGTGAACCCGTATGCCTCTCGTGTCATATCGACGCAGGAGAGATCTTGAGCTTGTGAATTCAACACAACTTAAATACACTCTGGAATATGATTTCGAAGAGAGGTTCCCCGGAGACGAATAGATAGTGAATTTGCGTCAACTGCCAAATGCCATCAGCATATTTCGTGTTCTGCTGGTATTTCCGATTATCTACCTGCTGTTGGATCATCAGTATCTGCAAACCCTGGTGCTGTTTGTGATTGCGGGCGTCTCGGATGGTGTGGACGGCTTTCTGGCAAAGCACTATGGCTGGCAAACCTGGCTGGGCGGGGTGCTGGATCCTCTCGCTGACAAGTTCCTGCTGCTCTCCTGCTTCATCGCCCTCGCATGGATGGGACTGCTTCCCTGGTGGCTTGTTGTCCTGGTGCTGCTGCGTGACGTTGCAATTATCGCAGGCGCAACCTACTACTATTTCCGCGTCGATCGCATCGATGCGCAGCCAACATTTCTCAGCAAGTTCAACACGGTTTCCCAGATCGGTCTTGTGGTCGTGGTTATACTGGCGGAGATCGTCTCTCTGCCCCCCTGGTTGGCAGCAGCAATGATCGTTTTTGTCGCCCTGACAACCATCAGCAGCGGCCTCGATTATGTCGTCGCCTGGTCACGCAAGGCGAAACAACATCCACGTTGATGGCTTGTTACGCTTCCTGCGAAGCTCCCGTATCCTATCTCTAGTGGCCTGTTTTGACGGCAACAGCAGGCTCAATTATAATTGCACATATATTTTGTATAGTCATAATATGAATGAGGTATCACAGTGGGCCAGGTAACCATTTATCTCGATCATGAGATTGAAAATAAAATGAAAAATGCCGCCAAATCAGACCATATATCTGTCAGTAAATGGGTTTCAAATATTATTCGGGAAAAAATATCGACAGAATGGCCGGAAGATGTCGTCAAATTAGCGGGTAGTTGGAGAGATGACTTTCCAACACTTGAGGAGATTCGTTCAACGCATGCAACTGACTCTCCTCGGGAGGAGTTGTAAGGATGTATCTTCTTGATACAAACATACTCATCTACTTCTTCAAGGGCATAGGGAATGTACCCGACAGATTATTATCTCTGAGTCCTAAATATATATCCATTGCGGCGATTAGCCTCTTTGAACTCGAAGTTGGAATTGCAAAATCAAATAACCCTTCAAAAAGAAAAAGACAACTGGAAGTCCTGATATCGCGTATCGACGTTATTCCTTTTGCAGCGAAAGAGGCGAAGACTGCTGCAATGATCAGGGCCGATCTCGAAAGCAAGGGTACGCCTATTGGCCCTTTCGACACGCTCATAGCCGGTACTGCCTTGAGCAAGAATGTCACTCTTGTGACGCATAACACGCAAGAATTCAATAGGGTCAAAGATCTTGCCATTGAAGATTGGTATTAAAAAGTAGATTGCTACGAGATCGACTCGCGCAGGAAGGGGATCGTCAGCTTCTGCTGACGCGATAGCGAATCATGATCAAGTTTATCAATAAGTTTAGATAACTTATTGATATTTCGTGAATATCGATTGATCAGATAGCGCGAAGCATCGTCGGAAAGTTGCATGCCTTTTTCGTCAGCCATCTGTATCAGCAGCAGCTGCTTGCCTGCGTCATCGAGTTGTTGCAGATGGTAGCTGACTCCCCACATCAATCTTGAAGTAAGGTCAGGCAGTTCTGCCGGCAGGTCACCGGGACTGCTGTTGGCGGCAATCACAAGCTTGTGCTGCTGTTGTGAAATGGCGTTATAGAGATGAAAAAGCGCCTCTTCCCACGCCTTGTCGGCACAGAGATTCTCAATATCGTCGATACATACCAGTTCGTACTGTTGCAGCTCTCCCAGCATGAGTGGTGATAAACGCTCTATATCTCTCAGGGAGAGGTAGATGGCGCTGCGCGATTGCCGGGACATCTGCTGACACGCGGCCAACAGCAGGTGACTTTTGCCGCAGCCGGGCGAACCCCATAGATAGAGCGGGGCCGGGCTGTCAGAAGTTCCAAGCAGCTTCAACAGGCTGTCCAGCGCCTCTTCATTGCCGTTGGTCAGGTAGTTGTCAAAACCCGGCTGCCGGCTGTGGGAGAGTTTGAGCGGATACTGGAAGGACATTCCTGGGTAACATCCTAGCGAGATCAAGTCTCAGACTGACGAGGCATGAAAGAGATTTTTTTTCTCGCCAAGACGCCAAGACCGCAAAGGTTTTTCTTGGCGAGCTTTGCGTCTTGGCGAGAGTAGTTGTCGGTTATTGAAATTTGACTCATTTTAAAAAAGATATTAGGTGCTCAAGGATTGCCAGGGGCTGCAGCGCTCCAGCGAACATACATGGAGGCGCTGATGATCAATGTCAGCGCAATCGCCGCCTCGATCCACCCCAGCAGGGTTCCATTGGTGAAGCCTTCGACAGAGCCATGCGTCAGGTAGAGCAGGGCGGTGAGAGCAAGGCCGACATGCGGTTTGAGGCGTCCATGCAGCACCCCGCGGACCCACGGAAGCAGCGGCACAGTGCCCATCAGGAACATGCTAAGCTGCCTGTGTTGATCAAGCTGCATCACCCAGATCACCACGACTGCCGCCAGTGCGGCAAAGCTGATGAGAGTCAGCCAGCGTGCGATGTGAATCTTCATGTGATGAGTTGTTTTGCAGTGGTGGAGAGGCGTTTACCCTGAGCGCGGCAGAGGTTGATCTCCTCCTGCGTGAGGGGATTGTTGTTGTCGCTTCCTGCATGGTGGCTTGCGCCGTAGGGTGTTCCGCCGCTGCTTGTGTGCAGCAGGTCGGGCTCTGTATAGGGTAGTCCCAGAATCATCATGCCGTGATGCAGCAGCGGGTTCATCATGCTCAGCAGGGTGCTCTCCTGGCCACCATGCAGTGACGAGGTGGAGGTGAAGAGTGCGGCCGGTTTGCCACTCAATGCACCGCTCATCCACAGGGATGACGTGCTGTCGAGAAAGTACTTCATCGCCGCCGCCATGTTGCCGAAGCGGGTCGGGCTGCCAAGCGCAAGGCCGGCGCACGACTTCAGCTCATCCAGGGTTGCATAGGGAGCGCCGCTGTCGGGTACTTCCGGCCGGGATGCTTCGCAGACGCTCGATACGCCGGGCACGGTGCGCACCATGGCCTCCATGCCGCCGGCTTCGACGCCATGCGCTATGTGACGCGCCATCTCAGCGGTTGCGCCATGCCTGCTGTAGTAGAGCACCAGAACATAAGACATCAGAAGAGATCCAGAACTGACTCAGGCGGGCGTCCCAGTGCGGCGCGGCCATCGCGAATGACAATCGGGCGCTCGATCAGTTTGGGGTGATCGAGCATCGCCTGGATCAGCTCTTCGCGGCTGAGTTCCTGGTTGTCCAGACCGGCCTCCTTGTACTCCTTCTCGCCTTTGCGCATCAGATCACGCGGCTCCATCTTGAGCATCGCCAGAACCGATTCGAGGGTCTCTCGATCCGGTGGTGTTTTCAGATACTCCCTGATTTCGGCGTCAACGCCATGCTCCTGTAAAATCTGCAAAGTTTGGCGGGATTTACTGCAGCGCGGATTGTGGTAAATTTCTACTGACATATTCGTTATAATGATTCAATTAAGCGTTGCCTATTTTAACCAATTCGAGCATGAATTCTACTTGTTTGAATCTCCGCGGTGTAATTGGCTAAACAATAACAGAGAAAATTATTGAGAAAATGATGAAACGATTTGCTTTAGTGTTGCTGATGTTTATCATGCAGCCTCTTTTTGCCGCCAATAATCCACTCAATGATCTCGATCTCAAAGATTTGGACGGCAAGGTGCACAAGCTGAGTGATTATCGCGGTAAATGGATCGTGGTCAACTACTGGGCAACCTGGTGTCCCCCCTGCCGTCACGAGATTCCCGACCTGGTGGATTTTCACAACAAGCATAAGGATAGTGACGCCGTGGTGCTTGGCGTCAATCATGAATATGCCACGGTTAAAGAGCTGAAAAATTTCAAGAAGAAGTACAAAATGAGTTACCCGGTGTTGCAGGCGACACCGCGAACCCCATCGATCGACCGCGAGATTCGTGGTTTGCCAACCACCTACCTGGTCAATCCGGAGGGGCAAATCGTCGCAGTTCAGAGCGGCCCTATCAGCGCCGGGATGCTCGAAGGCTATATCAACGACAAGGCTGACAGTGGCAAATGATGATGCGAGCAATTTTTACTATTTTATTGCTGGTGGCATGGATGCTTCCTGCCCAGGCGCTGCAGTTAAGAGATCCTGAGAGCCATTTTTTCGACGAGACTTTTGGCGACCTCCAGGAGGAGCTTGCAACTGCTAAAGAGCAGGGGAAAAAGGCGATCCTGATCATGTTCGAGATGGAGGAGTGCCCCTTCTGCAGACGCATGAAAGCTAAAGTACTGAACCGTGATGACGTTCAGGAGTACTTCAGAAAAAATTTCCTGATTCTGTCGATGGATGTCGAAGGAGATCTTGAAATCATAGACTTTCAGGGGAATACGACCACGCAGAAGGAGTTTGCGCTGAAACAGTACCGGGTGCGCGCCACCCCGGTGTTTCAGTTTGTCGATCTCGATGGCAAACCAATCAAAAAAGCACGCTATACCGGCGCAACCTCTGATGCCGACGAGTTCAAGCTGCTGGGACAATACGTTGTCGATGAGCGTTACAAGGAGACCTCGTTTGTGCGTTACAAGCGGCAGATGAAGCAGGAGAAAAAGAACTAAAACCACTTAACCACGGAACACACGGAATAGACGGAAAAAACATAAAAATTTATGTTGTCCGTGAAGGTATAAGCTTCAGCGCATCTATCATGATTTAGGCATCGTATAACACAATGAAACAGCTATTTCTCAGCGAGAACTCAATAAAAGCTTTCCGTCTATTCCGTGTGTTCCGTGGTTAAAATAAAAGATGTCCCGCTGATGAGGGAAATAATCTTTATCTCCCTCTATGCGATACTGTTGTTGATGACATCTGCACAGGCGCAGGAGTCTTCGATGCCTGACTATCTGACGCTGCAGCAGGCGCTGGCGTTTGTGGATGAGTCGCATCCCGGCGTGCAGCTGGCTGCCCGGCAACGGTTGGCTGATCGTCTATTGCAGTGTCAGCAATATGAGCTGCTTCTCAATGCGCCGGGATTGCTGCAGGGCAGCTGTGGTTACTGGCCATTTATATCACCGCTGCTGCAGCAGCAGCTGCTGGTGATGCGGCGCTTCCTCGATGTGGCGCTGGCGGACCAGAGGGCTGCGCGTGACAGCGAGGCGATGTCTATCGCCTATATACGCCAGGACCGGATCAAAAACCGTGTGGAGTTGGGGCAGCGCTCGGAGCTGGAATTCGCTGCACTCAATGCCGTCTATCAGCAGGTGCGCCGGACTTTTCTGGTGAGTGAAAGCATGCAGCGCATCAGCCGTTCACTGCTGGCGATTGCTTTGAATCATACACACAAACTGCCGCGTGAAGTCGTACCGCCTGATCTTGCCATGCTCAAAAAAGAGAAGCGTCCTGACGAGGAGGCCATGCTGAACAACATCGAGAAAAATAATCCTGTGCTGCAACAGCTGCAAACGGCTGATGAGAGTGCGCTTGAAATCCTGACGCGGCAATATTTGCGCCAGGCTGGACTCGAACAGCTGCTTTCCATTGATTTGCTGGAGGCGCAGCGGCGCGAAAACAGTGTTCAAATCGATTACCGTGATCTCTATCTGGATCGCAGCCGCACTCTCTATGAGCTGGAGGTCAAGGCGGATCTTGGCGATGCCATGACCAATCAGACGACAGCACGGCTGGCACAGATGGAGACGGATTTTCAGCTGTTGATGAGCTGGGCTGTGCTTGATGCCCTGCAGGGCAGGTTACCGGAGTTTGTCGATGACAATAAATAAAATTATTTTTTCGCTGCTGCTGTTGATGTTGCCTCCGATGTTGCAAGCCGAGCCACTGCGGGCGCGCCTGGAGTGGGCTCACCTGGTTGAGTTACGCGCTTTTGAAAGCGGGGTGGTGGATGAGGTCAATGTTCTGGAGGGACAGTATGTCAAACAGGGAG
>JAUVEG010000320.1 GCA_030594925.1 Gammaproteobacteria bacterium | reverse complement strand
CAAGCCGGCAACATCAAGCATGACGTTTCCGGAAATTACAGCTGCCTTACCTGTTTGTTGCATAACTCAAAGTTCTCGTCAAATATTCAGATTTGATAGTGGTTCCGGGTTTTAGGTGTTATGTTTTAGGTGGAGTGACTTGAAACCTAAAACTTAAAACCTAAAACCGCCCCATACAAAATTACGGTGCAATGCGCTCCGCTTATTGACACCCTGCAATTCTAGCTAGGCCGAGTCTCAGACTGACAAGGCATAAAAAAACATTTTCTCTCGCAAAGACGCCAAGACCGCCAAGAAAAACCTTTGCGTCCTTGGCCTACATGGATGTAGGTCAGGGGCGTAAGCAGGACGCGGAAGCTTTGCGCTCTTAGCGAGAGATTCTTTTAAAACTTGACTCATTTGCAAGCATTTTAGTGAATTAAGGATTCTAGACACAACCGTAGGGTGCAATAAGTTCCGCGCATTGCACCGGCATTCTGATAGATATGAGAAAAAAATAAGTTATGAGCAATGCGAGTGACACGGTCTTGATTTCCGGAAACGTCATGCTTGATGTTGCCGGCTTGGAATTGACAGAAGAAGATGTTGAACGTCTCGCACATCCTGCCTGCGGCGGAGTGATCCTCTTCTCCCGCAACTACGACAATCCTCAGCAGCTGGCTGCGCTTGTCAGCAGCATACGCGCCGCATCACCCACACCACTGTTGATTTCCGTCGATCATGAAGGGGGCAGGGTGCAGCGCTTTCGCGATGGTTTCACCTGTTTGCCGCCGATGGCATGGTTGGGACAATGTTACGACCTGGATGCTGGCAAAGCCTTGCTGCAGGCTCGTGAATTGGGCTGGCTGATGGCCGCCGAGTGTCGTATGGCGGATATTGATTTTAGCTTTGCGCCGGTTCTCGATCTTGGCCTCGGTGTGTGTGAGGTGATTGGCGACCGTGCGTTCCACGCAGATCCTGATGTTGTTTCCGCACTGGCTGCCGCCTGGATGCATGGCATGCATGATGCCGGAATGGCAGCCGTTGGCAAACACTTCCCGGGACATGGCGCCGTCACCGAGGATTCTCATCTCGATCTGCCCGTCGACCGGCGTGATATCGACGCCATCATGAAAAACGATGTCAGGCCCTATATCAGCATGATCAGCGAGGGACTGGAAGCTGTCATGCCGGCGCATGTCATCTACCGGCAGGCTGATGAACACTCTGCCGGTTTTTCGCACTTCTGGCTGCAGCAGGTTTTGCGCGACCAGCTCAAATTTGACGGCGTGATTTTCAGTGATGACCTCTCCATGGCTGCTGCTGAATCTGCCGGCAGTTATGCGACACGCGCACGAGCTGCCATCGATGCCGGATGCGACATGGTGTTGATATGCAACCAGCCGCAGGCAGCGGATGAAATTCTGTATGCACTGCATGATTATCACTCTGCTGATAGTCAGCGCCGTCTGCAGAGAATGGTTGCCGGACGGAGTATTGATCTTGCCGGGCAGATATCCGCAAAGCGTGGCAAGAAGGCAGTGAAACTGGCCGCTGAGGGCGTCACTGCGATGGAGCAGAGAGTATGAATCATACGACCGCTGAAGATGCGCAACTTGTGCTGCACAATGCCACGTCTCTCTATACGCCGCAGCAGATCAATGCGTGCATCGACAAGATGGCGGCAGAATTAAACAGCAAATTTTCCGCTAAAAGCCCGATCCTGTTGTGCGTCATGAATGGAGGTGCGGTGCTGGCAGGCCAGTTGCTGCCGAAGCTGGACTTCATGCTGGAATTCGATTATATCCAGGCTACACGCTATAGTGGAGAGACCAGTGGTGGGGAGCTGGTGTGGAAACATCATCATGAACTGCCCCTGCATGGTCGGGATGTGTTGATTGTGGATGATATTCTGGATGTCGGTCAAACCCTGAAAGAGATTCGCGAAGCCTGTTTGAATGAGGACGCAAGATCGGTTACAACGGCTGTGCTGGTCGAAAAAAAGCACAGCAGAAATTACGGTATAGATGCTGATTTTGTCGGTCTGGAGGTTCCAGACAGCTATGTTTTTGGCTACGGCATGGATTACAGGGGCTTTCTGCGCAATGCTCCCGGCATCTTCTCCACCGAGGATTAGCGAGACAGGGTGTCAGACTGACGATGTATGAAAAAAATCTTTTTCTCTCGCCAAGACGCTAAGACCGCAAAGGTTTTTCTTGGCGAGCTTGGCCTACATGGATGTAGGTCAGGGGCGTAAGCAGGACGCGGAAGCTTTGCGTCTTTGCGAGAGTCATTATTATTGAACTTTGACTCATTTGTAAAGAAGTAGGCCACTCAAGGCTTAGTAGGTACCTTATTCATGAAAATCGGCATTATCGGCGGCACCGGATTCACCAGCATGGGTCAGCTGGAGATCATTCATCGTGAAGTTGTGAATACACCCTATGGCGAAGCATCTGCTCCGCTGACGCATGGACGCCTGGGTGATCTCGAACTGCTGTTTCTGCCGCGCCATGGCAGCGGCCACAATATCCCGCCGCACCGCATCAACTATCGCGCCAACATCTGGGCAATGAAAGAGCTGGGTGTGGAGCAGGTTATCGGCTTTGCC
>JAUVEG010000093.1 GCA_030594925.1 Gammaproteobacteria bacterium | reverse complement strand
GATATTCCGATCGACCCCGGCTATTGGCAGCAGCAGATAGATGCCATAGCGTGCCGCGGTCAGCGTGTACTGGCCATTGCCCTTAAGCCCGTCGGCGATGACCAGCGTGAACTGAAGTTTACAGAGCTGGAAACCGGTCTGACTCTGCTGGGGATTGTCGGCATGATCGATCCGCCGCGGGAAGATGCAATCCAGGCTGTGCACCGCTGCCAGTCCGCCGGAATAGAGGTGAAAATGATCACCGGTGATCATGCCGTGACTGCCGCTGCAATCGGCGCGAAAATGCGTATCGGCGACGGTAAAAAGGTACTCACCGGTCATGATATAGAGAGCATGGATGAGGATGAACTGCGCACCGTCGTCGCTGAAGTGGATATCTTCGCCCGCTCCACTCCCGAACATAAGCTGCGACTGGTCAAGGCGATGCAGGCCAATGGTCAGGTGGTCGCCATGACCGGCGACGGAGTGAACGATGCACCTGCATTGAAGCGTGCCGATGTCGGGACAGCTATGGGACAGAACGGCACCGAGGTCGCCAAGGAAGCCGCGGAGATGGTATTGGCGGATGATAATTTTGCATCGATCACACACGCTGTGGAAGAGGGGCGCACCGTCTATGACAACCTCAAGAAGGCCATCCTCTTCATTTTGCCGACCAACGGCGGCGAAGCACTGACCATCATTGCCGCTATTATGCTCGGCCGCATGCTGCCGATTACGCCGGTGCAGATTCTCTGGATCAACATGATTACTGCAGTGACTCTGGCGTTGGCGCTGGCGTTTGAGCCGGCGGAACGCAATATTATGCAGCGCCCGCCACGCGATTCCCGTGAGCCGCTGCTCACGGGCATGTTTATCTGGCGCATCACTTTTGTGTCACTCATCATGGTAACAGGCACATTCGGTTTGTTTCTCTGGGAACGCGAACACGGCGCCAGCATCGAACTGGCGCGCACCGTTGCAGTCAATACGCTGGTCATGTTCGAGATCTTCTATCTATTCAATTCCAGATATATCAAGGCGAGCGTGCTCAATCTCGATGGCTTGCTGGGGAACCGTTATGTGCTGATTGCGGTCGGCGTGTTGATTGTTTTCCAGGGCTGTTTTACCTACCTGGGTCCAATGCAGACATTGTTCGGCACGACGGGCATCGATGTTGCGATGTGGGCGCGCATTGTCCTGGTTGCATCCTCGGTTCTATTTCTTGTTGAGCTGGAGAAGGCGGTCATTCGGCGTGCAGATAGAAGCAGGAACAGGTGACTGCGTATCGTCAATAAAGCGATCGACCAAAGGCCCCCGGAAGTTGCGATCCATGGTGCCGGTGCCAATATTTATCCCGGGATTTTCTTCGGCTGGCTGCGGTGCTTCATCCGGGCCATGGCGACGGTAGTCGTAGGCGTGAAGATCGGAAATAACAAAGCGTCCATGTTGTACTTTCATCTCATCAAAGATGTTGCTCAGCTCTTCGTAAAACGCATCGTACTCTTCCAGCGAACGGACGACAATCGGATCAGCGCCGGTGTGTTCGTCCTACAGGCTTTCCAATTTACCAGCGCATATGAAGCAAAAACCATCAATGCGACGGATGCGGATGTTGTGGTGAGCGCAACCCCCTGCGATATCGGCGCGTTGATCGATATAGACAAACCTGTGATACGAGCACGTTATGAATTTGCCGAAGTCGGTGAACCGGGGCTGGCCACTCTGGTCGAGGAATTTTTAAATAAAATATTACGTAACTATTCAGCATCTTGTCAAATAAGCTAATAAGTCGCTGTTATCCGGTATACCTAAAGGAAACGTTGGAGGCATGGATGCCGACACGAGCCTACAGGGACGTATTTACGGCGTTTTCCGGTAGGTATGCCGGATAGCAGCGGGCAGTGACGCTCCCTCATGTGCTGAATAATTACAATATTACATTGACGGAGATGATAGAGCGTCAATGGCCTGATGAGAAATTCACTTGGGAATAAGTAAATTCAAAAGAGAACGGCAGAATTTAGCAAGATTACGTGATGATTCAAGTGAAAAACCGGAGGTGTTAATATTCCGGAAATAAAAAGATCTTGAAATAAGAATAAATCTCAGTATTATTCTAAACATGTGCAGACGATCTGAACAACTGCTGGCAGTGATGCTCATGTTGCTATTGGGATTATCCCCGTTGCAAAGTGTGATTGCCGGTGTGGCTTCCCCCGACCAGGGAGAGGCTGCCTCTCAGACAGGATGCATGCATGACGGCAGCATGATGATGGCCGGCGATCAATCAACTCACGATTGTGATCAATGCAACAGTGATACAGGTTGCAGCAATCATACCTGTTCATCCAGTCATTGTTTTTCCAGTGTGCTGGTAATGGTTCCTGCATTTTCATATCCCATGAATCTTGCTGTCTTAGCCGTGCTGCCTGCAGCCGATGACGGTTTTGTCAGCCAACTCTCCACATCTCTCTTCCGCCCGCCCCGGGCCTGATTTCCCTGCTGTTGATCTCCAGATTTTCCGGAATCACACCATAACAACCCATTGTTGACTATCCGTCAGTGGCTATCTGCTTGCTGCTGACTCGCAGAGGAAGAGTAACTTCATGCGTCATATTCACAATCCATTGAATCATGGCGGGGGCTTGTTGACGCGCCGCCGTTTCGTCCAGGGAGTTGCCGTAGGCAGCGCCTTCGTCAATGACACCATGATGAACCACCCGATGCACCTGCATGGCATGTGGAGCGACCTCGAGACAGGAGACAGCAATCGCCTGCCGCGCAAGCACACGGTCATCGTTCAGCCGGGTTCACGCATCAGCTACCGCGTCAATGTCGATGCCCGCGGCGGCTGGGCCTATCACTGCCATCTGCTGTATCACATGCTCGGCATGTTTCGCACCGTTATCGTCAGTTGAGGAGAGTAAACATGATGAAAAAAGTAATCCTTGCAGTGATGGTTGCCGGCCTCTCGACAACTGCAGCAGCAAGCAGCAATGATGACCCGTTGCTCTTCAAGGTGATGATCGACAAGTTTGAAGCGGGTTTTGGAGATGGCTCCACACCGCTGGAGTGGGATGCGGATGCCTGGGCTGGTTACGACCTGAATAAATTCTGGTTCAAGACCGAAGGGGAGTATGTCGACGGTGAAACCGAAGAGGCGGATATGCAGTTTCTCTACAGCCGGGCGATAACGCCCTTTTGGGATTTCCAGGTGGGATGTCGACGCGCATTCTATGCCGATGCCGATCGTGACTATGGCGTGCTGGCATTCAAGGGGCTGGCGCCCTACCTGTTCGAGGTGGATGCGGATCTCTTTATTGGCAGTTCAGGGCAGGTCGGGGCGCGACTGGATGCGGAATATGAGTACATGTTCACGCAGAAGCTGATCCTGTCGCCGGAGATCGAGATGAACTTTTACAGCAAGGATGATCCCGAGATCGGCATCGGATCCGGGCTCGCCGACATGGAGTTGGGTCTGCGGCTGCGTTACGAGATCAGGCGGGAGTTTGCGCCTTACATCGGCGTCAACTGGTCGCAGAAGTTCGGCCAGACAGCCGACTACGCCCGGAATGAAGGTGAGGATACCAGCGACACCCGCTTCGTTGCCGGTATCCGCGCATGGCTTTGAACGTCCTGTCATTGCGAGCGCAGCGCTGCAATCTCTTTCATCAAACTCTTGAGATTGCTTCGCCTGCAGGGATGTAGGTGAGGGGTGTGAGCAGGACGCGGAAGCTTCGTTCCTCGCAATGACGAAAGATCAAAATTTCTTTAACAATATTTCAATTTTTGGAGAGAAAAAATGTCAAAACATAATCGCATGAAATCCAGAGTAGCAACTGGTTATGGAAAAATAGCGGCGCTGCTGCTGGTAGCGGGGGGGCTCCTCCTTGGCAGCATATTACCCGTTCAGAAATCTGCCCAGGCAGCCGACATCGTTGTCTACAAGAGTCCCACCTGTGGCTGTTGCAAGAAGTGGGTCTCCCATCTGGAGCAAAACGGCTATACGGTGGAGGTGCATAATCAAAACCGCAACACGCTGAATTCAATCAAGGCGGAGATGGGGGTTCCGCGTGGCTTGCAATCCTGCCATACAGCGAAGGTAGGAGGCTATGTCATCGAAGGACATGTGCCAGCCGATGTGATCGCCCGGCTGTTGAAAGAGAAGCCGCAGATCAAGGGAGTTGCGGTGCCGGGAATGCCCATGGGATCACCTGGAATGGCGGGGCCGAGGAGAGACTCTTACGATGTTTTAGCCCTGCAGGAAAATGGAAAAACTTCTGTTTTTGCCAGTCGATAGCAGCAGGAGAAGAGTGATGATCAACAGAGTTTCCATGGTTACAGTGTTCCTGATATCGCTGCTGGCAATATCCTGGGCAGTTGCACACACACCGCCTGAGCACGCGAAGGTCTATTTCATCGGATTGAAAGATGGTGCGGTGGTGAAGAGCCCGTTCAAAGTGCGATTTGGAATCAAGGGCTTTGGCATTACGCCTGCGGGAACCAAAGGCAGGCAGAGGCACACTGCTGGTCATCACCACCTGCTGGTGGATGTGGAGCAATTGCCGGATCTTACGGAAGCTGTTCCCAGAGATGCTCACCATATGCATTTTGATCAGGGTGAGACTGAGGCGACGCTGGAACTTCCACCGGGCAAGCACACACTGCAGTTGTTGCTGGGCGATGAAGAGCATGAACCACAGGATCCGCCACTGATCTCCGGGAAGATCACGATCACGGTACAGTAATTGCCATTTCTCAGTCGATGATACATACATGCCCGATGCCCCGGGAGCAGGCCTGCGCCACCAACCATGCCAGCTACCTACCTGGATGGCGTGATGCTGGTGGCGGCCCTGCCCATCGAGTTTTCCCCGAGGGCGCCTTTACGCGCATGCCGGATCTGGCGCAGATTCAGGCGCCGCCGCCAAACGTATAATAATCAACTCCTGAATCCATTAAACTACAGAAAGCCGGATACATTATGTTCAAAAAAATCCTGGTGGCCATCTTTGTTCTGATCTGGATTGTGTTGGCCATCAATCCGGTGGATCCCGGTATATGGGCGCTGGAGAACATCCTGGTCGTCACGGTATTCCCCGTGGTGCTTTGGCTCGACAGACGATACAGCTTTAACAACTTGACCTATCTCAGTCTGACTGTTTTTGTCATCTTGCATCTGCTTGGCGCACACATGACCTACAGTACCATGACCTATTTCAGCTGGTTTTCAGAGTGGTTTGGCTGGGAACGAAACTACTACGACCAGGTGATCCATTTACTCTTCGGTTTGATGGTGTTCGTACCGTTTTTTGAAATCTTTTACCATCAGGGTGTTTCCAGGAAATTAAGCTATCTGCTCGCGTTTTTATTCATCACCAGCGTCGGTGCCTGGTATGAACTCCTGGAGTGGATCACCATGGTGTTGTTTTGCAAGCAAGCGGAAGAGATCTGTTTCGAGGCTATCACCCAGGGGGATATCTGGGACGCACAAAAAGATATGGCCTATGCCATTCTCGGTTCGATGATTGCTTTGCTGTTACATCGTTTATGGGGCAGTAAAACCAGTGACACAGCTGTTCGGCCTTATCGCTGATCTGAACCTGCTGGCAGAACGCTGGCATCGAATGATCCGTTTGCGTAGACTGTGATTGAATACCTGATTGTAATGGTGTATCGAGAGGCCTCAATGACACTTTCCTGTGATATCGCAGATCCGAATCTTGCCGGCATGGGTGTGGAGCGGATCAACCGGGCATTCGACATCGATCTTCTGATTCCGGAGCAGCGCCGCTATCCGGCATCATGGCGGGAAGGGACATGACACAGGCAATTCCATCCCGGGCGCTCGAGAGGCTGATTCTCGAAATCAAAAGCGAGGTCAGGCAAACTGCATCCTATACCGGAAGAGAGAGCCTCAAGCCCGAAGTTTACGAGGCGATGATGCAGGTCA
>JAUVEG010000174.1 GCA_030594925.1 Gammaproteobacteria bacterium | reverse complement strand
ACGCCCTGAGCTGACGATTGAAAATTTTGGGCGCGAGGCTGTCAAAACCCTTGTTGAAGGCCAGTGGCTGCCGCCCCATCTGGAGATAGCATTTTCCAGTCTTGCTGCAGATTTGATGGTTTCGATCGAGGCGACATTCGAGCGTGCGGGAGAATTCAGCGCAATCCGTCTACACGGCGACTGCCATCCCGGTAATATCCTGTGGCGCGAGGGCCCGTTCTTTGTCGATCTCGATGACTGCCGCAGCGGCCCCGCTGTCCAGGATTTGTGGATGCTGCTATCGGGTGAGCCCCATGAGATGGCCGTGCAGATGAAAGACGTGCTGGAAGGCTATACGCAGTTTCATGCTTTCAACCTGCAGGAGCTGCATCTGATTGAAGCCCTGCGAACCCTGCGCATGCTGCACCATGCCGCCTGGCTGGCGAAGCGCTGGCAGGATCCGGCCTTTCCGGTCGCCTTCCCGTGGTTCGGGGAGAGTCGTTACTGGGAAGATCTGGTGCTGGGCTTGCGCGAGCAGCTTGGCCGCATGCAGGAGCCGGCGATGCAGTTGCCTGCAGGGTGATCGCCGACTCCTCAGCTCAACCCTCTCCTTGATGATTTGCTGTGAGCACGTTGAGTCGCACGCCGGTCGTATGCGGATGTACCGGTGCGTCGGTGATCATCATGGTGACGCCCGGAGTCAGCAGTGATTTGAATTTGGCGACGAATTTTGAGGAGATCTTGACCCGTTCGATGGCATTCTGGTCATGTTTTCCGCCGCTCTCTTTTGCGTGGCCGGGCAGACCGACGACCTTCCAGTCGGTTTTCGCACCCGCACTCTTGCCATGCACAGCCATATAGGCATGCGTGCCGAGCGGAACTCCGGGATTAACGATGCTCGTCCTGGAGCGGCCAATCTCGACGCCGTTGCGAAATACCAGCACCCGCTTGTCAGCACCGCTGATGAGGATGGTGACCGGTCCTGTAGTCGATTTTTCAGGATACCATTCAAATTTTTGCCGGGAAGAGAGATGCTCTTCGGCAACCGCCTTTCCCGCACTGTCGACCGGAGACAACATGGAGGGATGTACGACACTCCTGGGTGCGGAGGTTTCATCTGCAACCACCACAGTCATTCCAGTCGAGGTGATCTTGAACAGATCTTTGGCAAATACCGTGGGCAGGTGGATACAGCCGTGGGAGGAGGGGTAGCCGGGCAGGCCGCCGGCGTGCAGCGCTACGCCATCCCAGGTGAGACGTTCTGAATAGGGCATGGCCGCATTGTTATATGTTTTTGAGTGGTGATGCCTGTCTTTATTCAGGATGGTGAATACACCGGTTGGGGTGCGATGCCCCTTTTTGCCGGTGCTGACCGTTGAAACTCCGATGCGTACACCATTACGGTAGACATAGGCGAGCTGCTCCGGAAGGGAGACGACGATCGTAATCGGACCTCTGGGCTCTATCTGGCTGTCCCAGATGAAATGACCTTTTTTCAGGTTTGCAGGGAGGGTGTCAGCCGGTGAAGATACCTTTGCTCCCCAGAAGGGCTCTGCCAGGATGGAGGCGGAAAAAAGCGACAATATGAGAAATAGTGAAAAATTTGTAAATTTCATGGATCAAACTCTTGGTGATTGAGCCTCTTGCAAAACTCGTAAATAGCGGGTTTTGTCATCTCGAACGATTGTGAGGGATCTTATTTTGACAATTAAGTTAAGATTTCTCCTTTCAGTCGAAATGACAACTCCTTGATCAACTCTCCTGCCAGCCAAACAAAAAAGCGCGGGTTAGCGCGCCTTTTTGTTAACCTGTGGGCAGCAAAGGTTTACTCTTTGACAGCCTCCTCGACTTTCTCTGCAGCTTCTTTGGTTGCATCAACTGTCGCTGTTGCAGCTTTGTCAACAGCCTCGCCAGTGGCGTGCGCGGCATCTTTGGTTTCCTTGACAACTTCTTTGGAAGCGTTTGCCACAGTCTCGCCAGCTGCTTGCACAGCCTCTTTGGTTTTCTCAGCGGTCTTGTTTGCAGACTCTTTGGTATCACTGTCGCAGGCGGAGAGTGTTATTGCGCCCAGGGCAATTAGAGCGATCAGGGTGGATTTTATCAACATGGTCAAATGACTCTGTAATCTATGAATGGAATTTTCATTTTACTATAACTATCGCACATAGAGTAGTAGTCAATTCGCCGCAGGAAAACAGCGTGACACCGGATCGTCGAAATGACAACATAGCGGATGAAGACCCGGCACGGGCTTATTGAGAAGTTATGAATATCTTCCGGAAAATGTCATACATATATCATGCTTGAAGCCCTGCTCCTTCTGTTGTTTGCGAACGGTACTCCGGTAGTGGCCGGGAAATTTCTGCGTAACCATGGTGACTGGCCGCTCGATTTCCACTACATAGCCATCGACGGCAAACCGCTGCTGGGAAAATCAAAGACCATCCGTGGCATTCTTTTGGCTGTGATTGCTACGATGCTCATGGCGGAGTTCCTCGGCCTGGGATGGCGGCTGGGCATGTCGATAGGCTCCCTGTCGATGGCAGGCGACCTGTTTTCCAGTTTTATCAAACGCCGACTTGGCATACCGTCAAGCGGTCAGGCGCAGGGGCTGGATCAGGTTCCCGAAGCACTACTGCCGCTAGCGGTCTGCATTACACCATTAGGTCTGCAATGGCATGAAGTGTTGATATTGGTGGGAGTATTCTGGGTATTGGAAGCGCTGCTTTCACGCATGTTCCTTTCGCTGAATATTCGCAAGCACTCCTGGTAAAGAGGCTCCTCTGCTCAAGGTGCCGCTGATTTGCGCAGGCGATGCAAGGTGACTTTCGGTGGACAATTCAGGCGCACATCGACGATGCTTGTACCGCTGCCAACCGAGGTATAACCTGTCATGTTATGGTAGCGCCAGCTGCCGGAACCCATGTAGCGGGGGCACTTCGCGTCCAGCGTCAGCGGGTAACCACCTGGCAGACAGATCTGCCCGCCATGTGTGTGCCCGCACAACATGACGTTGAAGCCCGTGTGCGCCGCCTGGCGATAGACCTCCGGGGTATGTGACAGCAGGATTGAGACGGCATCAGCAGGTATCTCATGAGCGGCTTTCTCCAGGTTATGCACGCGGAAATAATGTGCGTCATCGATACCGGCAAGATACAGCTTTGCCTCCTGGCGTTCTATCATGACCGATTCATTCAGCAGCATGTGAATGCCCATCTCCTCGAGTTCGGGCACCATGCGGATGCTGTCGTGATTACCGAGCACGGCATAGAGAGGTGGTTTCAAAACTGTGCACAGGGAACGCATGCCTGCCATGGCGGCATCGATGGAACCTGTCGTCAAGGCGCGATAATCCCCGGTAATAACACAGATGTCGTACTCCAGTTTTTCGACAAATTCGATCAACACCTGTGTCGCATCAGGATGCATGTCCAGGTGCAAGTCGCTGAGGTGCAGCAGGGTCAGTCCATCAAAGGAGGGGGGTAGATGCGGCAGCTCAATATCGTTTCGTTCCAGGCGGAGATCCAGCGCCTTACGCCGTCCATACCAGTAGATGCCGGTGAGCTTCAACAGGTAGCGTAGCATGGCATGCGCAGAGTACCAGTTTTCCGGGTGGAAGAAATTCAGCCCCTTGCCAAACACCTGCGGTGTTTCATCTTCAATACCGAGGCGCTGTCGGGCATGTACCGCACCCAGTCGTCTGGTGAGCCAGTCGTGAACATCCAAAGTCATAGATATCAAGTATACCTGCAAGCGTGCAATGTGTGCAGGATTGCACGCTATACGCAAAATGATTGACTTACCGCTCTATAAGCCCCGGTTTTTTGCCGGGGATGGCATGGCGGGGTATGATGACCGGCCAGGCGAGATCCTGCAGACCGTTATTTCAACCACGGGGTTTTTGATCTATTATCGCAGAATGGGTTATTGTCTTGAAATGCACCCTCTCAACAGGATAGTCGATGGATTTTGAATTGGCCTCTATTGCCCTGGGTGATGTCACATGGATATCCCTGGCATTTGTTCTCGGCTTTATCGTCAAGCAGATCGGGCTGCCGCCGCTGGTTGGTTTCCTGGCGGCGGGATTCGTACTGAATCTCGCTGGAGTACATGGTGGTGAGGTGATTCACAAAATCGCCGACCTGGGTATTACCCTGCTGTTGTTCAGCGTTGGCCTGAAGCTGAATCTAAAAAATCTTATGCGCCCCCGTGTGTGGGCGGTCACCAGTATGCATGTCG